>CAYUKO010000270.1:0-1633 GCA_964445375.1 uncultured Roseburia sp. | reverse complement strand
TAGCTCTAAGTTTTGAATCCGGATCAAATTGCCATCCTGGATATTCTCCATAAATGCTTACTTCTCCTCCTGCCATCCCAGTTACTGTCGCTACTTGATCAATTAAGTGTTTTTTCGCTGATTCAATCGAGCTTCTAATAGCACTAGATGCAACCATTTTATCTTCTTCCAGTTTCAAAATTCCTACATTTAAAGAAGTCTCCACTAATCCTTCTATATCGGCACTCATAGCCATAACTCCATTCGGAAGAACTAACAGAAAGTCAAGTACTCTCTTTGTCGATTCCGGATTAAGAACTTTCCTCTTTGCACTTTCTACTTTATTCGTGTCTAAAGAAAAGTTCCGTTCTTTTGAACTGTTCTCTTTCTGGATGATTCCTTCTATCTCATGCACAAAAGAAATAAATTGTGTCTCATAATCTGTTGGAACAAAAACGATCGCCTCTGCTTCTCTTGGTATTGCATTATCTTTCTCACCACCAGAAAGCTCTGCAATCTGAATTGACACTTCTTTTGAAATCATATGAAGTGTCCTGGCCATCCATTTTATTGCATTTCCACGTTCTTTATTGATTTCTGTACCTGAATGTCCTCCTTGCAAACCTTGTATCTTAATTTTATAAAATGATCCTGTTTTCTCTTCTCTTACAACAGGAATGTTACAATCAACTCTCGCACCACCTGCACAGCTTGTTAAAAGAATTCCTTCTTCTTCGGAATCAATATTCATCATTCGTTTCGCAGTCAGCATAGATAAATCAATGGCAGTTGCACCTTCCATTCCAATCTCTTCATCCGTTGTAATAACTGCTTCAATTCTTGGATGATCAATATCTTCTGAGTCCATAATTGCCAAAATATATGCTACTGCAATTCCATCATCTCCACCAAGACTGGTACCCTCAGCATAAATAAAATCTCCATCAATCTTTAATCTTAATGGATCCTTGGTCAAATCAATATCACAATCAGCTTTCTTTACAGCAACCATATCCATATGTCCCTGTAATATGATTGGCTCTACCTTCTCATATCCCTGAGTCGCTTCTTTCACCATTATGATATTGTTACTATTGTCTCTAATATGAAATAATCCATGCTCTTTTGCAAATTGTTCCAAATAACTGCTTATTCCATCCAAATTGGTTGAACCATGTGGAATGTTACATATTTCTTCAAAATAATGAAATACCTTTTCTGGTTTTAAATCCTTTAACACAGACATGTTAATTACCTCTCCCTCTTTTTATTCATCACTATATTTATTCTTATATTATAATACAATTTTTGTACATTCATCGATATTTATGTGATGTTGCTATAAAATATATCAAATTTAATACTTTTCGTAAATAACTTTGACTATTATTTAACATTCATTTTAGAATCTTATATGATTAGCCGATTTGTAAATATTTTATAAACTAATACCACATATCTTTTCCTAATCTTACATCTAAAAAAGAATACAAAGTCGCATAAACTTCCTAATTTAATAGAAATTTTTATCATACAAAAAAGCAATCCATAAGGACTGCTTATTCTATCAATTATATTATTTACAAAATATTTCGTATTCCTTCAAAACCGAACACACAAATCATATAACTATTCAGTATCTTCATAGTTATCA
>CAYUKO010000269.1:0-1658 GCA_964445375.1 uncultured Roseburia sp. | reverse complement strand
AAAATGTAAGAAAAAGCGAGTTAACAAGAGAAAAATAAAGATTAATATGGGAGGTTGAAAAATAATGCAAAATCAATTGGGAGAAAATATAGCAATATTTAGAAAAGAAAAGGGATTCTTTTACTGGAATTGCAGGTTTTGATGAAAGAATAGAATATAAATATATCGAAGTCAAAAAATGTTAGTGGAGATAGATTTACATATAGGAATGCTATCATCCGTATGCGTTTTCTTGTTATGTGCATTATATAGTCAGGTGAAACTTCAGTTTGACGAAAAGATGAAGTGCGATTTGATAAATGTGATTTTTGCCTAAGAAGGCGGAAATAGGGCGCTAATTTGTTAACGGAAACCACAGGGAAAAATAAAATATCTATGTCAGAAATGATTACAATCAGAACTGAGGTGAAAATAGTAATGAAGGAAGTTATCTTGAGCGCTGATGATAAAGCGAAAATTTATTCCGTACCTGATGATGTTGCTAAGAATCTCGAGGCATATTGTTTGGAGTTTTCTACAAATTGGATTTGGAAAAATCCGAATGGAGCGAAATTATTAAAAATTTATAAGGGACAAAAGGTAGCAGTTTATAATACCACAGATTTTATAGAGTATTTAAATGATTGGATATTTCCAAATCAACATTCTGAACTCATAGAAGAACTTGAGTTTTACAACTACGAGTTGCCGGAAGAATATAAGGAATATCCTCAATTTAACTTTTAGGAAACGGCTACTAACTTGCAGTAATACAAGAGAAGGTAAGGAGAAGAGATGAAATGAAAAAGATAGGTTTGGTTGGTGGAACTGGCCCGGAATCTACTATTATGTATTATAAAGAATTGAATTCTAAAATAGATGAGGCTACTGACGGTAAGAATATGCCAGAGTTATCAATAGAGAGCGTAAATTTTCGCAGAGCTTGGGAATTAGTTTCGTCGGAGCAGCATAAAGAATTAGCTGATTACCTTTCTGAAAAGGTTAATAACTTAGCTGAAAGTGGGGCTGAAATTATAGCATTGACTGCGGTTACTATGCATATTGTATTTGATGAAATAGAAAGCAATACAAAGGTTTCATTGGTGAGTATTCCTAAAACCATATGTAATGAAGTTATGGAAAAGGGTTATAAAAAAGTTGGACTATTGGGAACTATTTTTACAATGGAACAGGACTTTATGAAAAAAGATTTGCGTCAAGCGGGAATCGATGTGATTGTTCCCGATAAGATTGATCGAGAACTTATTGCAAAAAGAATATATGAAGAACTGGAATTAGGTATTGTGAAGGAATCAACATTGCAAGAGTTCAATGAAATAATAAAAAAATTACAGGATATGTATGAGATAGAAGCAGTTGTTTTAGGATGTACAGAATTACCATTGATATTAAATGATGCAAACTGTTCACTTCCGTGTTTGGATAGTGTGGCAATACATATTAAGAAGCTTGTCGAATTGGCACAAGACTGATATAACTTCAAAATCATCTAGGAGATGAATTTATATGAAAAACCTTATAAGATTGACAGATTATCAAGCAAATGATATTTATGACATCTTTAAAATAACGGATGAAGTTCAGCAAGGAAAATATAAAGATATTGTATCTGTTCAGAACCCCTTCTGGCTCAATGACCAGTTGTTGTGTAAAACAGA
>CAYUKO010000268.1:0-1693 GCA_964445375.1 uncultured Roseburia sp. | reverse complement strand
CTATAACTTCCTGCGATTGGCATTGCTGAAATGGCTCTTTTATGAGAGAGTTCTCTCATTCTCTTGCTGTTTCCACCTGCCAGAATAATACCTAATGCTCTCATAATTACTCACCCACCTTTATCAATGTCTTACCGCTGTCTAAAATGCCGTTTGGATAGTCATTAGAGTCTGTTTCGCCGGAAACAACAGTATTTTTACCAATCTTTACATTTGATGGAATCACAGATTTCTCTCCAATGGTTACTAAGCCGTGATTATAAATATTTGGCTTTGTATCATTTTCCTTTTCTTCCATGGTTCCTAATTCAACACAGTCACCTACCTGTACATATTCATCAATAATGGCTTTCTCCACAACACAGTTTTTACCAATCTGTGCCTGATTCATAATAATCGAATTACGTATTACAGTTCCTTCCCCTATTACAACACCACAGCCAATAACGGAATTATATACCTGGCCGTAGATTTCTGAGCCTTCACCGATGATGCTGCGCTCAACAACACTTTCTGAAGCAATATACTGAGGTGGCAGAATGTCACTCTTTGTGTAAATCTTCCAATATTCCTCATAAAGATTAAATTCTGGAACAATATCAATCAGCTCCATATTTGCTTCCCAATAAGAGCTAAGTGTTCCTACATCCTTCCAATAACCATTGAATTCGTATGTATACATTGGCATACCCTTCTCATGGCAGTATGGAATAATATGTTTACCAAAATCAAGTGCCGGCTGGTCAGCCTTTGCGATCAACGCTTCTTTCAAGGTCTTCCAGCTGAATATATAAATACCCATGGAAGCTAAGTTGCTTCTCGGATTTTCTGGTTTTTCTTCGAAATCAATAATCTTTTTCTTTTCATCTGCTATAACGATACCAAATCTACTTGCCTCTTCCATTGGAACTGGCATAGATGCGATGGTTACTTCAGCTCCGCTTTCCTTATGGAAATCCAGCATTACTTCGTAGTCCATCTTATAAATATGGTCACCTGACAGAATCAAAACATAGTCAGGATTATAATTCTCCATATACTCCAGATTCTGATAAATTGCGTTTGCAGTACCTGTGTACCACTCACTGTTTACACTTTTTTCATATGGTGGTAATACCGTTACTCCTCCGATATTTCTATCGAGATCCCATGGAATACCGATACCAATATGTGTGTTCAGCTTCAATGGCTGATACTGCGTAAGTACGCCGACTGTGTCGATGCCGGAATTGATACAGTTACTAAGTGGGAAATCGATAATACGATATTTTCCACCAAAGGAAACTGCCGGCTTTGCCATTTTAGATGTCAGGACACCCAGTCTAGAACCCTGTCCACCCGCTAAAAGCATGGCAATCATTTCTTTTTTAATCATCTCGTCACCCCTAATAATGCATAATTCGATAGGTAGTTCACGTAATCATGACTTACGCCATTTTACGCTAGACCTAAGCCGATTATAGCACACTATTTACATAAAGTGAACATTTTTACAAATTATTCAATGTATTTTCTTTCAATTAATTTGTAAGCCTTTACATTGAAAATATTTAATGTGAAAATTCCTTCCATGCTTTTTATGTGACACTTTTTAATATGTGTTGTGTTTACAAAATATATATCGGACTTTTTTCAGTTTCCTTAACTAGTTGACTGTAAATTTATTATTTTTATTTATTATGTATATCATTTA
>CAYUKO010000267.1:0-1693 GCA_964445375.1 uncultured Roseburia sp. | reverse complement strand
TAATCACACATGATAAAGCATTTTCATCATTATATTGCAAAAATGGTATCTCCCTATCATGTACTTCTTCCAGAATAGCTGCTACCTTCTCACAATCACATCCAATAGTCGCTTCCAGCATTTCCTTAGACTTATCTACTACTGTCTTTACATCACCCATACTATCACGAGACAGTACTCTCTGAAACTTATCCATCAACTCATGGTTTGGAATTCTCAAATATCCGTCATGATAAGAAAGAAAACCAAATACTACCATCGCCGATAATATCTCATCTCTTGTGTTAAGTTCAAGCTCTACCGCACTATAGCCCTGTAAATCCACTTCTACGGGAATTCCTGCCACCATTTTTACTACATCTTCTCTTACTGCATCCGTATTATGCTCGATGTAATTAGCTACTTCATTCATTGGTCCGGTTTCTGTCCAATAGTTCAAGCATACACCGTCTGTTAAAGCCGAATTCACAGACCTTGGATTAAACAAATGTCTGCCATCACTTAAATAATATCCATCATACCAGCTTGCCAATTCCTCGTAGCTAATGGTATTTGTTTTTTTGCAAAGCTCTCTTACCTCATCTTCATGAATACCAAAGTATATATCAAAGGTATGGTCATTCATAAAGTTATACTCTTTAAACATATTCAGTTCAGAACCACTGGAATATTTTGCAATTGGCAACACACCTGTCATATAGGCAAGTTCTACATAAGGTTGATCTTTCAAAAGATTTTTCAGGAAATATAAGTAATTATCCTTATCCTTCTTGGTCATAAAATCCCTGTAAAAGATAGAATCCCATTCATCAAGAATAAACATAAAGGATTCGCCTGTAGCCTTAAACCATTCACTCAATGACACGTCCTCTTCCACTTGTATTACAGGAAAGGCACTTTGCAAATCTCTCTGCAATTTTACTTTAATAGCATCAATATAGTCCTGATATGTCTTACACATATCCGGCATCCTACTAAAATCAATAAAAATCACATTATGCATATTCCTATGCTTCTCGTAATTCTCTGTATCAGCTATCAATAGCTTCTCAAACATAGAACTGCTATCTAATCCCTTGGTATAATAAGCTCCCAACATATGGGCATTCATTGATTTTCCAAAGCGTCTTGGACGTGTCAGACAGATATATTTATTTCCTGTTCGAATTCTTGAAGATACTTTGTCTATCAGCATACTTTTATCCACATAGATTTCACTATTCAACGCTTCCTGAAACAGGATCTGTGTGCTGTCGATATTCAAATAGTAATACATACTCTGCCCTTCCTTCTCATCCAAACTCTATTCATATTATAACAAAATGTCTCTCCCCTGTATACGCACCAGTTCAAAAAAAGTTGGCACATTCCTGTGCCAACTTTATCTTACTTCCCAAACAGGCTTGCAAGCTGTTCAATGCCTGCAACGTTATTGGATGCTTCCTTATTTGCTTCCTGTATCTGAATATATACCTCTTTACGATATACAGGGACTTCTTTTGGTGCAGAGATACCGATTTTCACCTGTTCTCCCTTTACTTCGAGCACCGTGATTTCTATATCATTATTAATCATCAGAGCTTCGCCCTTTTTTCTGGATAGTGCCAGCATATCTTTCACCCGCCTTCTTTCTTACTTGTCATGCATGCTGTGTCGCCATCAAACTATCGTAAATGGCATGTTTGATACTATA
>CAYUKO010000266.1:0-1804 GCA_964445375.1 uncultured Roseburia sp. | reverse complement strand
GCATAATCATCTGAAAAAGTCCTGCCGTTATCATTCCAAAAAAAAGCCCCAGAAGCAACGCAGCCACTCCCATTAAGGTTGTTTCTATCATATACAGCCTTCCAATTTTCTGATTCGACAGTCCCATAAAAATATAGATGCCGATTTCCTTCTTTCTCTTTGCCAAAAAGACATTCGTAGCATACCAGATAAAGAAAAACATAAAACAGGCAAGTACAATAGAAATGGTCTGTATCAGCATGTTGATATATTCTCTATTACGCTCTCCTAATAAAGCAAACGTTTCTGAATAAATCATATTTTGAAAATTGTATAATACAAGAATCGTAAACGCTAAGGAAATGACCACCGACAGATAACTCTTGAAGCTATTCTTAACATTCATCCAGGCAAGTTTTGTCATTCTCATGAGAAATCACCTCCCATAGAAGCCTGTATATCAATAATCCTGTTATAGAATTCTTTTCGGTCATTTCCTTTACTCAGCCTGCACTTCATAGCTCCATCACTCAGTATATAGGCATCCCTTGCATAAGAGGCACAGTAAGGATCATGTGTCACCATAAGAATCGTTGCCTTCCCATTTTCATTGACCTTCCTTAAGCACTCTAGTAACTCTTTACTTGCCTTGGAATCCAACGCACCAGTTGGTTCATCTGCAAAGATAATTTCCGGATTCGTAATCAACGCCCTACAAACGGCACCTCTTTGCTTTTGCCCCCCGGAAAGCTGATACGGATATTTATTGAGATGTTCGGATAATCCAAACATATTCCCAAGCTCTTCTATCTTTTCCTGAATATCTCTTGCATTTCCTCCCCCTAATGCCAATGGCAATGCAATATTATCCTGTAATGTCATGGTATCCAGCAAATTATAATCCTGAAATACAAACCCAATCTTATCTCTTCTTAGTCTTGCAAGCTCCTTATTCTTGATTCTGGTAACATCCTTTCCGTCCAACATGACCGAGCCTTGTGTCGGCTTATCTATCGTAGATAAAATATTCAACAAGGTCGTCTTACCGGAACCGGATGGTCCCATAATGGCAATAAAATCATTCTTATAAATCGTTAGGTCAATTCCCTTTAATACTTTTGTCTGAAAGCCCTTTGCTCCATAGTTCTTTATGAGATTCTTCACTTCTACTACTTTGTTTTCTTCCATTCTGTCATAACTCCTATTTCATTTTCTTATTGATTCGAATCATTAGAAGAATTGTATCGCAGTTCTCCTTAAAAATCCTTACATTTATCATACAGAAAAAGCCGCAACCTTACACTTTTTGTAAGGTCACGGCAGCTATGATTCGTTCATTTCAAAAAGAATATGAAAACAGGTACCTTTTCCATACTGACTTTCCACATAGATTCGATGTCCCAACCTTTTTGCAATCTTTTCTACCATATACAATCCCATACCGGTTGACTTGTATTTTCCATTATGATAATTACTTCCAGTAAAACCTTTTTCAAAAATGCGACGGATATCACTTTCCTGAATTCCTTCTCCGAAATCCTCGACCAAAAGCTCTACCTGCTTCTCCAATTTCTTTGTACGGATTCTAATGCCTGGAGCTTCCTCTCCTTCTGTTTTGGTGTACTTGATTGCATTGTTCAACAGCTGGTCCAGAATATATGTTATCCACACTTTATCCGTATATATCATTACATCATCCACTTCTATGTCCAACGAAAATCTTTTCTGGATTAAAAAGAACTGATTATTTCGAACAGACTCCCTTACACATTCCTTTAATGATATTTTCGTTACCTGCAAATCAAACAACGGACTTTGAAGCCTG
>CAYUKO010000265.1:0-1887 GCA_964445375.1 uncultured Roseburia sp. | reverse complement strand
ACTTAAAGAAACCTTCTGGTGCATTATCATCTAAGCAGATGCCATACATACCACAATACAAAAAACTCTTCTATACTATTGGATTTCGCATATAGTTTTTTTGCTATCTTAACCGCATTTGCGGATATGCAACAAGCACCACAATTTCTCATAGTATCAACCATACAAACGTTTTCTTCTGCTACTGTATTTAATACTTCATTAACATATCTTGCCTGCTTAAGTGGTGTTGCCTTTTCATCAATATCTCCTATTTTAGAGCGCACTCTGTCTGCTACTTTTTCATCCATATTTTCTATTAGTCTTTTCGCTTTATTCATATCATTTCCTCACATGAAATAAACACTAAAATTCTACTGTTCTTTCGATTTCACCGGCATCCAGATTTCGCAATAGTAATCTTCATCCTGATTTCCTTCCGGATAATCGCTAGTTGCTGTATAGTATTCTATATTATACATTCCTGCAATCTCATAATCACTATTTCCCGGAAGCCATTCCTTAAAAATCTTTGTATTAACTTTCTGTAACGCTTCCGGCATAGGTCCTTTGCATGGGAAAATTGCCCATGTATTCTCCGGAACTATCACTGTTTCAAATTCATCCGGCAGGTCTTTTGTAGGAATATAATCATCCGCAATTAAATACTTAAAGAAACCTTCTGGTGCATTATCATCTAAGCAGATGCCATACATACCACATATATGTTCTCCTCTTCCAGTTGCATAATGTTCTGTCCAAAACTGCGGACACTCTTTATACCCTTCTTCATTCCTGATAATCTTAGCACTTCCAATAACAGTAAATGCCGGTTTTTTTACGATTTTACAATCCATTTCAAATCCACCTTTCATTGATATGTGTATTTTTAGCGGAAGGTAGTTTTTGATTTCACCATCTCCAACCTTCGCCTGTGCAGGCGTAATACCATGAAATCTGGTGAATGCTTTTGTAAAGCTGTCTGGAGAATCATAGCCATATTTCATTGCTACATCCACAACTTTAACACCATCTATTTGCAAATCTCTGCCCGCAAGTGATAATCTTCTATTCCTTATGTATTCCGATACTGTGATTCCACAAAGAATAGAAAATCCTTTTTGAAAATAGAATGGTGAAAGATTAATCTTTGCAGCGATTCTCTCTAGTGAAAGTTCATCTGTAAGATGCTCTTCAATATATTTAATTGACGAAGTGATATCTTCCAACCAGCTCATTTTTTTACACCTTCCTAACAACTACATCTTATCTCGAAAGCGTATTTTTTTCCCGACATTATATGCTCTTTTTTGTCCTATTTCACAGCCATTACAGACTTGATAACTTGACATTCTATCATATATAAGCAAATAGTAAACTTCAAATTCTTGCGTGCTTTCAACTCTTCACAAAGCTGAAATTTTTAAGTGTTCGTAAAATTGAATTCTCCCTTATTCATGAATTTCTAATGGTAATCCATCAGGGTCAAAAAAGAATGTCATTTTCTTTTTTGTAAATTCATCTATTCTAATCGGTTCACATTCTATTCCTATTTGAGATAATTTTTCTACAGTTTCTTCAACGTTCTCAACATGAAAGGCTAAATGTCTTAGGCCGCATGCTTCAGGATATGAAACTCTTTTGGGCGGATTCGATATGATAAATAATTCCAACTCAATGTTTCCTTCCATTGCCAAATCTATTTTCCAATCGTTACGCTCCTCGCGATAATTTTCACGGATAACAGAAAAACCCAACTTATTAACATAAAAATCTTTTGATAAATGATAATCAGAACCGATAATTGCAACATGATGTATTTTTGATAATTTCATATATTTCCTCCGTACAACTTCAAATTCATCTCTCAGTTAAACATATTGGCTTACTGAAATCTATCTCTCATCA
>CAYUKO010000264.1:0-1923 GCA_964445375.1 uncultured Roseburia sp. | reverse complement strand
GAATTCCGAGAGATTATTTATATTATATAAAAAAACATGTTTTCATACAAATATTTTTTCTCTTGCTATATCGAAGGCTTAATTGTTCTCAACTGTTCTCAAAAAAAGAGCCGTTTCGAGAACATAAAAAAGATGGGAAACCCTGTAAAATCAAGGTCTCCCACTTTTTTTACTCAATGCGGATAACAGGAGTTGAACCTGCACGGTCGCCCGCCAGAACCTAAATCTGGTGCGTCTGCCAATTCCGCCATATCCGCATACCTTTATGGTAAAGCATGTTTCGCTTTCACGAAACATGCTCAATAATCATAACAAATCGTTATGTAAATGTCAATGCCATTTTCAAGTTTTATACCTCATCCGGTATCTTCTTGATGATATTCTTATTAATGATAATTAAGAATATCGTAGACATCAGTAAGGACATCAGCTCTGCAATTGGGAATGACCACCATACATCCTGTAGTCCACCAAGCTTAGAAAGAATAAATGCTACCGGAATCAGAACAACCAACTGTCTTGCAACGGATACAATCATACTGTAAACACCATTTCCTAATGCCTGGAAGATAGAACCTGTAATAATACAATACCATGCAATCAAGAAATGAACACCGATGATTCGTAATGCCGGCACACCGATTTCAATCATTTCCGGTGAAGCCTCAAAGAATCCAAGTAATGTAGTTGGTATGAATTCAAAAGCAAGGAAACCAAGAAACATCAGACAAAATGCATAAACATAACTGATCTTTGCTGTCTTAATCAGACGGCTGCGCTTTCCTGCTCCATAATTGTAAGCAATAATTGGTACCATACCATTATTCAATCCCATGACCGGCATAAAGAAGAAGCTCTGAAGCTTAAAGTATACACCAAATACTGCGGTTGCTGTTGAAGTAAATCCAATCAAAATGAGATTCATGCAATAGGTCATAACCGAACCGATGGACTGCATGATAATGGATGGAACACCAACCTTATAAATCTTTGCAATGGTTTCTTTTTCCGGCTTCATATTGCCCAGAGAAAATGTAATCTCTTTATTCTTGGTAAAATTGAAATACATCGCTAAAGCGCCACCTGCAATCTGACCGATAACCGTAGCAACGGCTGCACCTGCAACGCCCATCTCAGGGAATCCAAACATACCAAAGATCAGAATCGGGTCTAAAACAATATTAATAATGGCGCCAAGTCCCTGTGAAAACATACTGTAAATAGTTTTTCCGGTCGCCTGTAATAACTTTTCTCCAATGAGCTGTGTATACAATCCAAAGGAAGCAATACACGCAATTGACAAGTACTCTACACCCATTGTTAAAATCTCAGCATCTGCTCCTTTTACCTGGCTTGCATAGAATGGTCTTACTCCCACAATTCCAACAATCAAGAATACCAGATAACTGAAAATGGCTAAAAGAATACCATTCATCGCTGTTTTATTAACACGTTTGAAATCTTTCTCGCCTAACTGCTTGGCAAGTAATGCGTTTACACCAACGCCGGTTCCTGTACCTAATGCAATCATAAGCGTCTGCACCGGGAATGCAAGTGAAACTGCTGTTAACGCATTCTCACTGACTCTTGCAACGAAGATACTATCTACAATATTATATAATGCCTGTACCAGCATGGATACCATCATCGGTAACGACATGTTAATCAATAATTTGTTCACAGGCATAACACCCATTTTATTTTCCTGTGGTTTTACGGTCTGTTCCTGACTCATATTTTCCTCCTTCTTTTGTTCTCTATACCCTTATAAATTCTTAAAGTTCCGTTATGTGTAACTGCACACAGATGCATACTATATCATACTCTCAGCCAAAAAACAAGCCTACACCCAAAGGATGCAGGCTTAAACTACTTTTTATATGATTAGATACGTGTTTCTACAAAGATTGCATAGATTGCTCT
>CAYUKO010000263.1:0-2205 GCA_964445375.1 uncultured Roseburia sp. | reverse complement strand
AACCCCTGATTCCGCCGTGAGAGGGCGGCGTCTTAACCGCTTGACCAACGAGCCACATTAATTACTTCGTGATTAATGTGGCTCTTGATGGCCATTCGGCCGTGATTTCCACCACTTAATCACTTATTTTATGCTTTCACTTCCGCACTAAAGTTTTCTATTACCGCATCAGTGTCAGCTCGATTATCATACTATAAACTAGAAGAAAAAGCAAGTCCTTTTTATAAACTTTTTTCAAAACTTTTTTACAAAATGTGATTATTTATTATATCGACTTCTAAAATATAAGCCACAGGACATATCCTGTGGCTTACTATCTCTCTTATTCTTCTTCCTTCTTCACAATCGCAATACCAAGTTCTTCTAACTGAACTTCGTCAACGATATTTGGTGCATCTGTCATGAGACAGGAAGCATCCTTAACCTTCGGGAATGCAATAACTTCACGGATAGAATCTGCCTGAGTCATAAGCATAATCATACGATCAAGTCCTAATGCCAGTCCTGCGTGAGGAGGAACACCATACTTGAATGCGCTTAATAAGAAGCCAAATCTTTCCTCTGCTACTTCCTTGGATAAGCCAATTACATCAAACATCTTAGCCTGCACATCATCCTGGAAGATACGAACACTACCGCCGCCAAGCTCAGTACCATTTAATACGATATCATAAGCCTTTGCACGAACCTTACCCGGATCTGTATCAAGCAATGGTAAATCTTCATCCATCGGCATAGTGAACGGATGATGCATAGCTACGAAACGGTTATCCTCTTCATCCCACTCTAATAATGGGAACTCTGTTACCCATAAGAAGTTGTACTGATTCTTATCTAATAAATCTAAGTTTCTTGCGATTTCAAGTCTTAAGTTGCCAAGAACATCCCAAACAACCTTATTCTTATCTGCTGCAAATAACAGTAAGTCGCCATTTTCTCCGTCCATTGCCTTAACAAGGGCAGCCATCTGCTCTTCTGTCATGAACTTTGCAAAAGAAGACTTTAAGGTTCCATCCGGCTGGATTGCAATATAAGCAAGTCCCTTTGCGCCAAATCCCTTTGCAAATTCAACTAATGCATCAATCTTCTTTCTTGGCATCTCGCCCTGTCCCTTAGCATTGATACCACGAACAGAACCGCCATTTTCCAAAGCGCCTGTAAATACACCAAAACCACAGCCTGCAACAACATCACTGACATTTACAAGTTCCATACCAAAACGTGTATCCGGCTTATCAGAACCGAAGCGATCCATTGCTTCCTGCCATGTCATTCTTGGAATTGGATTCGGTACTTCTACGCCAATTGTAGCAAAAATTTCCTTTAACATTCTCTCGTTTACTTCGATAACATCATCGACATCTACGAAAGAAAGCTCCATATCAACCTGTGTGAATTCCGGCTGTCTGTCAGCACGAAGGTCTTCATCACGGAAGCACTTTGCAATCTGGAAATATCTATCAAAACCAGAGCACATAAGTAACTGCTTAAAAATCTGTGGGGACTGTGGCAATGCATAGAAATTGCCCGGGTGTACACGGCTAGGTACAAGATAGTCTCTTGCGCCTTCTGGTGTAGACTTATTCAAAATCGGTGTCTCAATTTCAAGGAAACCTTCATTGGTCAAAAACTCACGAAGTCTTGCAACCACACGGCTTCTCATGATGATTTTCTCCTGTAAATCCGGTCTTCTCAAATCAAGATAACGATACTTTAATCTTAACTCTTCCTTTGTCTTAGAATCTGCTTCAATTGGGAATGGAGGAGTCTGTGCCTCTGATAAAATACGAAGCTGTGTTGCACGGATTTCAATGGCACCAGTCTTCATATTTTCATTGGTATTGCCTTCACGGCTCGTAACCTTACCAACAACAGCAATAACAAATTCACTTCTTAATGTCTCTGCCTTTGCAAAAGTCTCAGCATCAACAGAACAACTTGCATCGTCTCCCTCTTCAAAGATAATCTGTAACAGACCACTTCTGTCACGCAAATCAGTGAAAATGATTCCACCCTTATTTCTGCTCTTCTGAACCCATCCCATAACAGTAACCACTTCGCCTACGTTTGCAGCGGAAAGCTCTGTACATCTATGGGTTCTCTTTAAACCTTTCATAGTCTCTGCCATGATATTTGTCCTCTTTTCCTCTTAATAATCTCTCGGAATCTTTAAGCCAGTAAATTCAAGGCTTTCAGATTCCTTTT
>CAYUKO010000262.1:0-2209 GCA_964445375.1 uncultured Roseburia sp. | reverse complement strand
ACCTCCAGAAATCAAGGTTTTAGAACAAAAAAATAAGGTAGTTTTTGACACTACCGAAGTAGGATGAAAGGATAAAGAATGAAACAAAGAAATTATTCGTTGGATGTATGCCGACTTGTGGCAGCAATATGGATTGTAACCTGTCATGCAGATATTTTTATAGAAGCAGGAGATGGAATCTATCGTTTCTTTGCAAGATTTATTCCAAGAGTTGGTGTTGCATTCTTCTTTGCAATGTCAGGATATTATTACCTGAAATCCATAGAGAAGAAAGGAATTTTTAAGAAACAATTGCTCTCTCTTTTGAAGGTGTATGCAGCATGGTCGGTTGTTTATTACATGGCAAGCTTTGTGGTGAACGTGGTGATGGGAGACGAGCCGATTGGACAATTTCTGATCGAAAGAGTGATTTTCTTTGTTACCAGAGGAAGCTATTCGCATTTCTGGTTTTTTACGGCGATTATCTATGCGACCATATTATCAACGCTGTTTTATAAATTGTTCGGGAAAAAGGGAATCTGTGCACTGGCTTGTATTTCTCTTTCCTTTTTCCTGTTAGGTAATCTTGGCAGCAGTTATTATGAAATCGGAATAAAGATTCCTGTTATTCAGGACTGGATTAGCAAGGACAGAGATACCTTTGAGGTATTTCGAGGTATTTTCTGTATGGGACTTCCCTACTTCATGATGGGATATTTTATCAATTTGTTGGAGGAACGTTTCCAGAAGATGAAGACAAGCCGTATTACGATACTATTTGTGATCATAGCATGTTTGTATTTTGGCGAAAGCTATCTGTTATCAAACGTATGGAACTGGTATCAATACCCGGAAGTGTTCTTTACGTTATATCCGTTTGCTTTTATTATTTTAATGGTACTGCTTCGCAATCCAAAGCCGGAGTGGGAACCATTTGCAGGAACAGCCAAAAGGTTGTCGGGGTATATGTATTATATTCACCCTTTGTTGATACTGATCATTCAGATTGTATCGGAAAAGATGGGATTTTACGTTCCGTCAGTTGTTATGAGTCTGGTTGTGGTAGGTATCGTTTTTGCCAGCGGGCTTGTACTCATTAAGCTTGGTAAGAAGATTTCCTTTGTTAACTATTTTATTTAATTGATTAAGAAAGAAGACGAAGAAGAATGAAGAACATAGTAAAGATTTTTTATGGATTATTAGTGGTAGCCCTTGGTATCAGCATTTTCTGTGTTTCTATGATTTCTAAAAACAATGGCTATTTTGAACAATTGTTTGGAACAGAGAAAGCGGTTAATGAGAAGGAAACAACGACCGGACAGAAGGAAAAGGTATCAAATACACCTGCATTTGACAGTATTTTGCAGGGAACAGGTAATTTGGAAAGCAAGAATCTGAATATCGATGGTGTTCCATGCATTTTATACTATACAGATAATTATGAAAAGCGACCAGTCTTGATGATACAGCATGGACTTACTTCCAAGAAAGAGGACATGAAAGATCTGGCAAGCGTATTTGCACAACAGGGTTATCTTGTTGTAACACCGGATGCCGCAGCACATGGAGAATTGACGAATAAAGATTCCTATTCCTTGGCAGAGTTGATTCAGCAGACATCAAAAGATTTTGATATCGTATTGGAATATCTGGCTAAGAGCAGCTATGTAGATATGGAACGAATTGGAATGGCTGGAATCTCTCTTGGAGGACTTTCCACCTTACATTATGTGAAGAATGGAAGCTATGATCCAAAGGTGGTAGTGACTATGTGTGCCACACCAAAGTATGAGGATTTAGCAGGAACAACGGCGGCATATAATTACATGATGAATGGCAATCTGGTTGCAGAGACGGATGAGGCAGTGAAAGTACAGCTGGATGAAGATTTGTGTGTAGAGTCTCCGTATGAAGCGATTTTAACAGATAACCAGACGAACTATTATCTGTTGTGCGGAGATCAGGATGATGTAGTTCCTTATCAGGGAAATGTAGAATTGTATGAAGCGAAAAAGGCTTCGGCAGCAGATATGATTTTACAGGTGAAGGAAGGACAAGGACATACCGTTACTGAGGATGATTTATGGGAAATAGTAACATACGTAGTTGCTCATTTATAGGAATCATTACCTTTTTAGAGCTGGACGGTTCTTCGAAATTTTTGAAAGTATCTCAATAATTGAGGTACTTTTTTCTTTTGCAATAGTAAAAAATATAAAATATATACAAA
>CAYUKO010000261.1:0-2401 GCA_964445375.1 uncultured Roseburia sp. | reverse complement strand
AAAAAGGAATCTGAAAGCCTTGAATTTACTGGCTTAAAGATTCCGAGAGATTATTGATGGAAAAAGAGGAGCAGTTTATCTTAAAATCACCCGACAGAAGAAGAATTATGATTGATTTGTATGAAACCAATATAACGCAGGAAGTCTTGGAAAAGCTAATACAGCATATTGAGAACTTAAAGCCGCGAATTATCAAACTGGCATTTGCAGCAAATAAAACGAACCTTAGAAGCATCCGAAAGGCAATCAAGAAAGAAAAAGCCTTGCAGACAGTATGTTGTTATTTCTCAACGGATATGGAAGAAGGTAAGACCTGGCTGGTAAGCGATGGGGTATAGTAATATATAGATAATAGATAAATGAAGTGGGTGACTGTGAAAGTGCACCCACTCTATTTATTTAAGCGTTTTTTACTTCATTAATTCTTCCATTTCATCGATTAAACTGTCAAACAGTTTCAAAGCTTCTTCAATAGGAGCTTTTGTGGACATATCAACACCAGCATCTTTCAAGATGGATACTGGGTCTTTGGAACATCCGGCACATAGGAAGTTTTCTTTATAAGCCTTTACGGCAGGCTCGCCTTCCTTCAAAATCTTCTGTGACAGAGCAATGGCAGCAGAGAATCCTGTTGCATACTGATAAACATAGAAATTATAGTAGAAGTGAGGAATTCTCGCCCATTCTAAGTCAATCAGCTCATCATGAACAATGTCATCACCAAAGTATAAGTGAATCAAGTCATGGTAAACTTTGCAGGCACTTTCGGCATTGATACTTTCACCATTTTGAACAAGCTCGCTCATTTTTAATTCAAACTCTGCAAACATAGTCTGACGGTAAAGAGTGGTTCTGAACTGCTCTAAAAAGTAGTTAATGAGATAAGCACGCTGCTTCTTGTCGGTTGTCTTTTTCAGAAGATACTGCATAAGAAGTGCTTCGTTACAGGTAGAAGCAACTTCAGCAACGAAAATGACATAGTCAGAGTCAATAACAGGCTGTGTCTTGTTGGAATAGTAGGAATGGAGTGCATGACCCATCTCATGTGCAAGGGTAAATTCTGAATCCAGATTATCCTTGTGGTTAAGCAGGACATAAGGATGCTTTCTTACACCGCAGGAATAAGCACCGCTTCTTTTTCCAACATTTTCATATACATCAATCCAACGGTTTGCAAAGCCCTCATCTAAAATGGAAATATAATCGTCACCCAGAACCTTTAAGGCGTCACGGACATTTTCTTTTGCCTTTTCAAAGGAAATCTTTGTTTCCGCATCGGCTACCATTGGCACATACAGGTCATACATATGAAGCGCATCCACACCTAAGAGCTTCTTGCGCAGACGCACATAGTTATACATAGAGTCCATGTTTTCATGCACAGCTTCGATTAAGTTTCGGTAAACGGCTGTGTCAACATTGGTTTCGTCAAGCGCAGCTTCTAAGGCGGAGCCATAGTGCCGCATATCGGCATTGAATTTTAACTGCTTCATCTGTGCCGATAAAATCGCAGCAGAAGTATTTTTTAAGGAATCATAAGTGCCATATAAAGAAGCAAAAGCATCTTTTCTGACATTTCTGTCAGAATTGTGCATCAATGGAATAAAGCTTGCATGGGTAACAGGAAGTGTATTACCAGCTTTGTCTGTGATGTCAGGGAAGGTCATATCGGCGTTGTTGAGTAATCCGTTGATATCACCGGGAGCCTGCATCATATCACCAGCAGCCGCCATAATACGTTCTTCTTCATTGCTTAAGATATGTGCTTTCTTACGGCGGATGTTTGATAGATATCTTTGATATTCGTCTAGCGCTGGTTCTTCTGCAAAGAATTGCGCCATTTTCTCATCAGAAATGGTTAAGATTTCCGGTTCTGCAAAAGAAAAAGCTCCTGCCAAAGAAACATATAACCCGGAAGTCTGGTCTTTATAGCCCTGCCATTTTGTGTTTTTGGTGTCTTCGTCTGCTTTACGGAAAGAATAGTTTGCAAAGCTGTCAAGCAAAACAGAGACCTCGTCTTGTAGCTTCAGGAAACCAAGTAAAGATTTACTGCTTTCTCCAAGCTTTCCTTGATAAGAACTAATCTGCGGGAGCATTGTTTTCAGCTTTTCCATATCCTTTTTCCAGTCTTCTTCGGAAGCATATAAATCCTCTAAAGCCCAAGTATATTCTTTTGCAACTTCTTCTCTGCTTGGAATTTTTGTGTTTGTATCAGTCATGTAATCACCTTGCCTTTCTTTATGAATAGTAATGTCTTTTTCTAGTATTTCTCAATTAAGTATAGGCTATCATTTTTGAAGTTATTATGCAATAATAGAAAGAGATAACAGATTATGTTAAGTAATGAAATTCAGGTTTAGGGGAGTGTCGGGGCTGGCAGATGGTTTCCCACGATTCCGGG
>CAYUKO010000260.1:0-2431 GCA_964445375.1 uncultured Roseburia sp. | reverse complement strand
TTATAAGCTGTGAATTATTTAATGTTACTATGGGTCATATTGGTACTTATATATGTGTTTATAGTAAGGATTTCAAAAGATGAAAACATATGAAGAATGGTTCTATGAACAGCGCGGATGTACCGAAGAGCAGTTTCGGAAATGGTGCATTTCCAATCTGAGTAATGGCTTTAGACAAAAGTATTTGTATGTTGATGATGGCAAAGGTGTTAGGCAAATTGCGTTATATAACACGCCGGAGGAAGAAACAAAGAATATTATTGCAACTTATCGCAGGCGATACCAGGAAGAATTGGATCGGGAACATTTGGATCGAATGTATCTGAGTTTTCTTGATTGGCTGGAAGGTTATTATCATTTGACGATTAAGCAATTTTATCAGCTGTGTGATGCAACTGGATGCACACGCAAAGAAGCTGATAAGGCTATGAGATGGTATCATCGCCGGTACATGGAACAAATGGAACTGAAAGAATTGGATGCAACTAATCCATTCAAAAATAATTAAAAGGAGAAGAAGTTATGGAATTTACAAACAAAGCTGACATTATGATATTTTACGTGAATGCAATTGATAGTAAGGGAGAGGATGGCAACGCAATTAGCGGATGTTCTGTGCACTTCCTTTTCTGGGGAAATGGTGGCGATGCCCTTGTAGGTAAGTCAGAACCGGATGCAACAAAGCCGGTAGGAATGCAGCGTGGTAAAGGATGGCTTCCAAAGGAACTGCGTGAAAAGGTTCGTGTAGCTCCAGCAATCTACGAAGGTACATTTACTATGACTGTAGGTTCTGACGGTAAGCCGGTTTTGAAATTGGTAGATGTTGCTTATAAGGCAAACGTTGAAATGCGACCATATAAGTTAAAAGGTGTTGTGATTCCTGGCATGATTCCGTATGAAGATGTACCGGATGTAAAAGATTTTAATGAACTGCATCCAAAGGCAGAAACGGAAGGAAAGAAGTAGTAAATGGAAGAGGTAGCAAATGAAGATCAGTCTGTTGACCGTGATGATACTGATACTGGGACAGATATCTCTGTGTCTGATACTGGTGAAGCTGTGGAAGATTCTGCAGAGAATGATGTATCTGATGAAAGCTCTTCTTCTGAGCAATCCGAAGATAAACAACCTGAACAATCAAGCGAAAGTGATGCAGGAGAAAGCACAGAAGGAAGCGCAGGAGAAGAAACAGAACAAAGCGAAGAATCGGAGTCAGAAACAAAATCAGAATCAGAATCCGGAGAAGAACCAGGAACAGAAGACAGCACAGAATCAACATCAGAAGAAGCAACCGAATCCGGAGCAGAAGACGCAACCGAAGAGACAACCGAATCCGGAACAGAGGAAGGAACAACCGAAGAGACAACCGAATCCGGAACAGAAGAAGGAACAACCGAAGAAGTAACCGAAGAAATTACGGAACCCGGCACAGAAGACAGCAAGGAAGCCGGTACGGAAGAGCAAACGGGCGGCTCTATCTACACCGGAACCTTGTCAGATTATCTGGCAGAAATGGGCTATGTGGAGACAACTGAAATTACGGCATGTATGGAAGTTGTGCATGAAGATTTAGTTCAAGTACATACGGATCTGCAGCTCATAGCAACTTATTTAACCGGATTTGTAGTGTTGACTGCTTTTTACTTGCTTTACAAACTTTTTCGTATATTTTTCTAGTTCATTATGCCTTTTGGCATTTTGATATATATTTTTTTAAAGGAGTGTAAAGAGTTATGTTGACACAAGTAGTAGCGACTGGCACAGGTGTGCTTAGTCAGGTTGTAACAAGTGAAATGATGAGTGGTGCCCTTGATGAGGTTATTGGATTATTACCAGTAGCTATTCCAGTCATGATTGGATTTATCGGAATCAGAAAGGGTATTTCATTTGTCAAGAGCGTGTTGGCTTCTGCTTAGAAGGAAACAAGAAGAGCCCGGTGTGTGATACATGCTGGGTTCTTTTTGTTAGGAGGAAATGAAGTGAAGAAAGTTAAGAATTTTATTGTTGTTTTGATGTTGTCTCTGACATTGTTCAATTCTGTATTTTATAGCTATAGCTTGACCGTACAGGCTGCGGAAGTTATTCCTGCTATGACAGCGTTGGAAGCGCTTTTATCTTTGTTTGGACTTGAGCTTGGTCTTGGAGAGCAAACAGATTTCTTTAGTAATCCTGAATTTGAAGATTTTGTTACTGCGGTAGCCAATGGCGAAACAGTTTCTATGCCATCCTACGGAGATGTAAATTTTTCCGATGGTGAAAGTATATTGTCTTTTATGGCTTGGGCATCAGCTTTGACTTATTCTGTTGCAGATGGAAATGTAATGAATGCCGCAAAAGTATTGGATAGTACATCATATAAAAATTCTGGAACTTCAGCTACTAATGCAATGGAACAGCAGATATCTTCTCTATCAGGAAAATATAGCTCTTC
>CAYUKO010000259.1:0-2543 GCA_964445375.1 uncultured Roseburia sp. | reverse complement strand
GTACTTGCTGCTGAGACCGTAAGAATATGATTCAATGATTTGAAGGTTCTTTGATGAAGCAGATTGATTTGGCGTATGAATTTGTTTTAAGGATGATTCGCGTTGGTGCAAAAATAGATGGTGTAGTGCGTCAGGATATTTATGAGTTTCCTATTAGTACCATTCGAGAAATGATTTGTAATGCAATATGCCATAGAAATTTTCTTGAACCATCGTATGTACAAGTTGCTTTATATGATGATCGCTTGGAGATAACATCGCCAGGAATGCTTTCAAGAGACATTACGATAGAGCGAATGAAAGAAGGATATTCTAAAATTCAAAATCGAGGTATTGCCAGAGCATTTGAATATATGAAGATAATTGAGGGCTGGGGGAGTGGCATTCCAAGAATGATTCAAGAATGCCGAGAGTATGGTCTTAGAGAACTAGAATTGATTGATATGAATGGTGCATTTCGAATTAACATGTATAGGAATACTCCTATTAGTGCTGACCAAATAGCTAACCAAACGGAAAAAACTGACCAAATAGCTAACCAAACGAAAAAAACTAACCAAACAGCAAAAAGTAGCAGTCATTTAACCAAACAGGAAAAAGAGATTATCGAGATTTTAAAACAAAAGTCTGAGTATAATCAAAAAGAACTGGCAAAGGAACTAGGATGGACAACATCAAAAGTAAAATATCACATGACAAGATTAGTAGAACAGGGTGTCTTGGTTAGAAAAGGAAGCAATAGAAAGGGAAGTTGGATTGTAAACAAAAATTAAGAATGTGGAAGTCCTTTACTGAGAGTGTTACGATAGCACTCTCTTTTTGTTTCTGTTTCTTGCATAAAATGATTGACAAGATGTATTATTTTAAGAGGCATATATCAACCAATGAGGTCTTCATTGAGAAGATTTTGAAGATAGATGAGCTGTTTGGCGTTTGATGTGGTAAATAATGAAATTAAAAATGTGGAAGTTATTTATTAATAGATTAAAATGTATTTTGTGAATCATAGTTGTGCTTAGAAAAATCCGTAAGGTAAATCACAATTTTACCTTACGGATAAAAACTTTTATTAGAATTAGCATGCACACACAGATATCCGAATAAAGTATGGAAATACTGATCGAATTTCTAAGCACAATAGCAATAATGAATCCAATAATTAGAATAAATATGGAATGCAATTTTTCTTTTTTTCGTAAGGATTTGGTGAGTTCATATTTTGAAGTATCTGTTGGAGCAAATAGAAGACATACAACAACACAGAAAAAACATATTGGAAATATTTCAAGTGTGTAATAAGGCATATGTTTAATAATAATCCAATTAGAGATACAAAGTAGACAACTGCTGAATATACAAGAGAATTGTGTAGGAGCATGAAGTCCACCAGAATGATGACGTAAAACTGAAAATGCAATAATCCAACAGCAGGTTTCCGCGAGGGTATTTGTAATAAGTCCCCAAACAAATAGAATGAAAATAGTAATTCCGGTATTCAAGAAACATTCTAATCCATATACGTATACTTCTACCTGGTCGAATTCTGGATCTGTATTTGAAGCTGCAATTAGTAGCTGAGCAATCTTCTTCGAAATCATGTTTATCATTTGAAATTACCTCCGACCATCAAATCGTGTTGAATATGCAGTAAATGCGGATGCTACACTTTTTAAATAGGAACGTCCAATTTGGGTTGTCATATGATTTGACAATACAATGGTAGATCCTGATATTTTATAGATGTGTGCCATATTTACAATACATGATTTGTGCGTGCGTATAAACTCCTGCGGCAGGTACTCTATAATATTATTTAATGTAGCATACTGGCAAAAGTGTTCTGAGACAGTTATAATATCTACATAGTGCAGGCTACTGGAAAAAGACAGAATATCTCGATATGGAATACGGATGATGTCCTGCTTATTCCTGTATAAATAAGAGTTACCAGATAGATCCTTTGCAATTTCATCAAGACATAAAAACAACGTTTCCTGTTTTACTGGTTTTAAAAGGTAGTTCATAGCATGAACTTCGTATCCATGAAATACATATTCACGAAAAGCGGTCAGGAAGATAATAGGTCCCTGATACCCCTCTTTTCTTAGTTTCTTTGCTACATCTAATCCACTCATTTCATGCATCTGTATATCAAGGAAAAACACGGAAAATGAATGATAAGTAGTCCGGTCATTTTGCTTGAAAAAATCTTCACCAGATCGGTATTCAGATATTTCCAGTTCGTAATTTGTCTGTGAACTCCATTGATATAAATTTGATTTTAAATGTTCAGCTTCTGCGGGCTGATCTTCAAGAATTGAAATTCCTATTTTCATTTGGTTCCTCCTTTTGTGGAATCATGATGTGAACAGTAAATACATTTTTTTCTGAATTAATCTGAAGAATTCCCTCTGCTTTTGCAACGATATCAGCCATTCTCTTTAATCCAATACCATGAGAACCTTCTTTTTTTATGGAGAGATATGTGTCATTTTGAAGAAGAATTTCATCATAATTGTTTTCCATATGAATGAGAATCATAT
>CAYUKO010000258.1:0-2579 GCA_964445375.1 uncultured Roseburia sp. | reverse complement strand
ATCCTTTCAGTAAAATGATTTTGGAATGGAGTTGATGATTTATGAATATACATAATAAGAAAACACAACGAACCATAGCTGCAGTTATTGTTATTATCTTAATTATTGCAATGGTGATTCCAAGTTTCCTTAGCATAGTAAGTATATAAATTCAGAATCTAATTATATTTTACAAAAATATTATGTAAATGACAAGGGATTATGGTAAACTTGTCAGAAAATGCGGGGACGTTCTTGTATGGCTTTTTCATAAGAAAATGGAAAAGTACAGGAGGAAAACTATGAAAAAATGTATGAACAGGAGTTGGCTTGTTTTTGGGGCAGCAGTATTAAGTATAATGCTGATGCTTATTGTGTTACCAATGGAAAAGGTACAGGCTAAAAGCGAGGATAAGACTATATCAGAAGGTGTCTATATGGGGCAGATTGATTTGTCCGGTATGACGGCAGAAGAAGCCAGAAATACAGTGGATTCTTTTGTGAACGATTTGAAGCAAAGAGTGGTTACTTTTGGTGCAGTTGGTGAGCATTATGTGGCAATTACAACAGGTGATCTGAATCTTTCATGGACCAATCCAGAGGCAATTGAGGAAGCGGTTGGACTTGGTAAAGAAGGAAATATTGTTCAAAGATATAAGGCACTTCAAGACTTAAAGCATGGCAAGAAAGTTTATGATCTTTCGTTAGATGTGGATAAAGATATAATTGAGTCCATCATGCTGGAGCAGTGTGCGGAGTATGATATTCCTGCTGTCAATGCAACTTTGAAGCGTGAAAATGGCGTATTTTCAGTTGTAGAGGGTCAGACGGGATTAAGTGTTGATATTGACGAGTCTGTGAACAAGACGTATGATTATCTGACGAATGGATGGGATTATCAGGATGCATCCATTGATCTTGTTATTGAAGAAACACAGCCAAAAGGGAATGCAGATGATTTGGCGATGGTAAAGGATGTTCTTGGTACCTTTACAACAAGCTATACGACAAGTAGCAGTGCAAGAAGTAAGAATGTGGAAAATGGCTGTCGTTTGATTAACGGTATTACACTTTATCCGGGTGAAGAGTTCTCGACCTATGAGAGCATTAAGCCATTTACCGAAGCGAATGGTTATTATCCGGCAGGTTCTTATCTGAATGGTAAAGTAGTAGAAAGTATTGGTGGAGGAATCTGTCAGGTATCAACTACTTTGTACAATGCAGTTCTGCTTTCGGAGCTTGAGGTAACAGAACGTCATAATCATTCTATGATTGTCAGTTACGTAGATCCATCTATGGATGCCGCAATTGCAGAATCAGCAGGAAAAGATTTTAAGTTTAAGAATAATTTAAATTATCCGATATATATTGAGGGTACTACTGCGAATAAGAAAATATCCTTTACCATTTATGGATTGGAAGAAAGAGCGTCTGATCACAAGGTAACTTATGAAAGCGAAGTGCTTAAGATAACACCTCCGGATTCGGAAATTATCGTTCAGGATGCTTCGCAACCAATTGGTTCTGTCATTGTGGAATCAGCGCATATTGGTTATACAGCGCAGCTTTGGAAAGTTGTGAAAGAAAATGGAGAAGAAGTTAGCCGTGAAGTAATTAACAAGAGTACTTATAAGATGTCTCCAAGAAGTGCAACGGTTGGAACAGCTACTGACAATCCATTATATGCAAGCCGTATTCAGGCTGCTATTGCAACCGGAAGCATTGATACAGTGAAATCAGAAGCAGCTGCAATTAAGGTAGAGATGGCTGCGGCAGCCCAGCAGCAGGAAGCACTTGCCCAGCAGCAGGCGCAGATGGAAGCGCTCATGCAGGCACAGGCAGCGCAGGCAGCACAAGAGCAGGCGGCACAAGGAGTAACGCCTTAAGATAAGAATAAGATAAAAGACACAGAGGTTATGTTATGAATTATGGAAAGGTATCGGAAAGCGTTTATAATCGCACCATATATAAAACAATTCATACAACTGGATATTATGAGAAAGAAATAGCAAAAAGCGCAGGGTCAGACTGCGCCTTTTTTGCGATTGCGGCAAAAAAGGCGGTAACGGCTGGTGGGCAGGCCTGGGGGAAGGATATGGCGGTTGCAGCAAGAGCGGCACACCATGCTCTGAATCATCTGGCGGCACTTGGTGCAATGGATATGGATGCGAAAGAGGATAGAGCAGCAGCCTATCTTAGTCTGAATCTTAGTATTCCGGCAGAATTTCGTGAAGCGAAGCTTCGAGCAGTTCTGGAATATGTTACACAGGAGATGGCGGATTTAAAGGTATCGATTTTGACAACAGAAGTGCAGGTGATTCCGGGAATTACAACGGTTTTGGTAACCGCCCAGGCACAGACGTTTGCGGACAAAGAACAGATTCTGACACCGGGAGGCGCATTGCCGGAGCAGGATGTGGTTATGACAAAATGGCTGGGACTGGAAGGAACAGCGACCATTACGGATAGAAAGCTTCGGGATTTACGGGAAAGATACCCAATGGGGCTGCTTGATGAAGCGGCGGCTTTTAAGAAGTATTTGTCGATTATTCCGGAGGCAGCAACCGCCCGAAAGTCCGGCGTTAGCGCTATGCAGGTTG
>CAYUKO010000257.1:0-2602 GCA_964445375.1 uncultured Roseburia sp. | reverse complement strand
ATACCTGAAAGACTTCACTCATAAGCACTAAACTTTTAATATCAGGATAATTTTTATCATTCTCCCAATTGGATATGGTTTGTCTTGAAACGAAAATTTTATCTGCCAACGCCTCCTGAGATAAGTTTGCTTCTGTTCGATATTTTTTTATTTGCTTGTTAAGTTCCATCTTTGCGACCTCCTTCATAAAACACTTTAATCAAAAAAGAAATTTTGGGCTATCAAAACGCTTTGACATTGCTTATTTTAGCCGTGTCAAAGGTATTTGACAATGCGTAAAATTCAATATTTGTATGTCCAAACAACGAACTGTTTTATGTTAACATAAAGTTCAATCAACGAAAATAGGATGATTTGAAAAGATGAATTATGTCTCACCTGCAATGTTAATTATTTCCTGCTGTCTAATTTTCATTTTTCTCCAACTGATAAAACCATATATATCATTTACCAGAAACGCTATAAAACATACAATAACCGAAATATACCTAATATCATATACACTTGCCAATACCCATAATACGAAAAAGTGTATGAGATAATCCCATACAACAGACTAAAAACAACCATAAGTAGTTGTCCAAAAGGATTTCCCTTTGCATTAAATATCAGTGATGTTACTCCTATTAGCGATGCACATAGAGTCATATAATTTGTCTTATCAAATGCACAGAACGCAATAATAATAACCAATACAGAAGAACACCACAAAATAATTTCACCCACTGAAAAATAGTTTTTTAATTTCGACATAACAACCTCCAAAAAAATAAGCATCCGCATGCACATCTTCAAAGACCTAACGATGTACAAACGAAAGCTGAAATGTTGTTTTGTTATTTAACTGCTTTTATGGTATATGTTGCTCCCCAACTATTTAATACCTCTACTGATGAGAAACCGGCTTGTAACAATGCCTCTGTTTCGTGTTTTACAGTAAGCGGTGTATCATAATGGTAAAATTCATCGTCCACAATTTCCAACTCTGCTTTCAGAGCAATCAAACTCTGACAGTGTATATTTTCTTCTTCATCAGATAAAGAGAAATAATCGGTCAAGATAAAATATCCCTCATCCTTTAGTGCTTCGTGCAATTTGACATACAAAGGAATTTTTTCTTCTTTGGTAAAATGATGTAGGCTTTCAACAGACACCGCTGCATCAAAGACGTTTATACCAAAAGGAACATCAAAGTATGAACCTACCACCAAAGTAACATCTTTGTCAGCATATGTTCATCGTATTCTTCTAATCTATTCTCAAAAAATTCATCCATTTTTTCAAGCATATCATTCACTCCGTCAACTCCAAATAATCACATGCGTTAAGAAGCACGTTATACACTACGCAATCGTGCTTCAATATCAGATGCTGTGTATAAAACATCCGTTACAATAACTTTATCCGAATTTAACATTTTGTACAAATTGTGGGTTATCGGGTTATTATATGTTCAATCATATATTTTGCATATTCCTTAGCTTCTTTTTCGTCAAGTTCCATGGCACCAACGGATGCATATTCATCTAGTGCCTGCTGTATCAGTTTACTGTATCTTGCGGGGACATACTCCAATCCCCATTTGCCGCCTTCCTGTTTTGACAAAATCAAATTCTCTTGTTTATATGCCAAAACCCGGCACAGATTAAGTGTTATATAAACAGGATTTTCAATGATATCCTTTTCGGCCTGTTCGATATCATTCCAAATACTGTCAAAATACACCTCTCTGCCAACATCTTCAAAAATAGTTCTGATTTCTTCACCATAAAGGCAAAGACCTCTATGATAGATAATCATTATATGAGCAGCCAAATCTTTGTCCGTTCCATTCATTTTCAAGATATAATCATGAGGATTGTTTTTATACCACCCTAAGTGAGCAATAGAAAAATGTAATTCAAAAGGTGTGGGATACACAAAAGGCTTACAGACAGACTTTTTGACAATACTTAATTCAATACCTTTTGGTGGAGCGAAAGTATTTAATTCCACAACCATATCCATGTATCGGCGTTTCTCTTCATCGGACATATCGCTGTTAATCACAACCAGCAAATCAATATCACTCGTTTTCGCATTGAAACAGCCCATTACTGCCGAGCCATGAAGATAGATTCCTACCAGATTATCTTGCAAAATATCCCGGCTCCGCTTCACAAATTTTTCTGTAATTGACTTTAATCTATCCACAATCCGTCACCTCTTATTCGCCTTGCTTTATCAATATGCAATCATTATGTTCAATTGTTTCTTTTGGTTTAAACATTATATATTCCTCTTCAACTTCAAATTCGTATGTCAAAACAACGCACTACTTTATGTTACCATATATTTCAATCAATGAAAACGGGATGCCTTGAAAAGATGAAATGTTTGTTTTGCATATGAATGGTACGCATTATGCAGAAATCTGAGTTGGTAAAGAGCTCTATTTCCAAGTGTGGAAAGGGGAGAAAATAAAGACTTGTAGCTGTTACTGCATAATTGAATTAATCGAATGAGCATTGTATAATTGGTATGCTCAAAAAGAACGTACAAGTAGCTAATTTTACATACGAGGTGCAGAACGGTGATTTATATAGTAAACAATTTTTTGAAT
>CAYUKO010000256.1:0-2606 GCA_964445375.1 uncultured Roseburia sp. | reverse complement strand
CCGTTGATTTTGCACCAAACTTTGATGAAACAGAAAAGGAACCAACTGTATTACCAAGCCGTTATCCAAATCTTTTGGTTAATGGTACAACCGGTATTGCAGTAGGTATGGCTACCAATATTCCACCTCACAATCTCAAGGAAGTAGTAAATGCTGTTGTTAAGATTATTGATAACAAGGTATTAGAGGATCGAGAGACTGATGTAGAAGAATTATTACCAATCGTAAAGGGACCTGATTTCCCAACAGGTGGTATTATTCTTGGTACTAGAGGTGCAGAAGAAGCATATCGTACCGGTCGTGGTAAGATTAAGGTTCGTGGTGTAACCAATATTGAAACGATGCCAAATGGTAAGAGTAGAATTATTGTTACCGAGCTTCCATATATGGTAAATAAGGCAAGATTAATCGAAAAGATTGCTGATCTTGTAAAAGAAAAGAGAATTGACGGAATCACAGATCTTCGTGATGAAACCAATAGAGAAGGTATGCGTATCGTTATTGAACTTCGTAAGGATGCAAATGCCAATGTTATTTTAAATCAGCTTTATAAGCATACACAAATTCAGGATACCTTTGGTGTTATTATGCTTGCTTTGGTAAATGGTGAGCCTAAGGTTATGAATTTAAAGGATATTCTTGGTAATTATTTATTGCATCAGGAAGAAGTTGTTACCAGAAGAACACAATATGACTTAAATAAGGCTGAGGAAAGAGATCACATTTTACAGGGCTTATTAATTGCGCTTGATAATATTGATGAGGTTATTAGTATTATCAGAAGCAGTGCGAATACTGCAGAAGCAAAGGAGCGTTTAATCGAAAGATTCGGCTTGACAGAAGTACAGGCACAGGCAATCGTAGATATGCGTCTGCGTGCTCTTACCGGATTGGAAAGAGAAAAGCTTGAGCAGGAACACGCAGAGCTCTTAAAGAAAATCGAAGAATATAAGGCTATTCTCGTTGATAAGAAAATCTTACTTGGAGTAATTAGAACAGAAATTCTTCAGATTATTGAAAAATTCGGTGATGACAGAAGAACTCAGTTTGGCTATGATGAGGATGATATTGAAGATGAGGATTTAATTCCTCGTGGAAATACTGTCATTGCGATGACAAGCCTTGGCTATATCAAGAGAATGACAGTAGATAACTTCAAGACACAGAATCGTGGTGGACGTGGAATTAAGGGAATGTCAACGATTGAAGATGATTACATAGAAGATTTATTAATGACAAATACCCATAATTATTTGATGTTCTTTACCAATATGGGACGAGTATATCGTTTGAAAGCATATGAAATTCCGGAGGCAGGAAGAACAGCAAGAGGTACTGCTATTGTTAATCTCTTACAGCTTAATCCTGGCGAAAAGATTTCTGCTATGATTCCGATTACAAGTTATGAAGAAGGCAAGAATCTCTTTATGATTACTAAGAATGGTATTGCAAAGAAGACTCCTATTATGGAATTCATGAATGTCAGAAAGACAGGACTTGCAGCAATTCATTTACGTGAAGATGATGAGTTAATTGAGGTTAAGACAACTGATAAGAATAGTGAAATCTTCTTGATTACCAAGTATGGTATGTGTATCCGTTTCAAAGAAACCGATGTACGTGCAATGGGTAGAACTGCAATGGGTGTTATTGGTATGAACCTGGATGATGGTGATGAGATTGTCGGCATGCAGATTAATACTCAGGGAGATTCGCTCTTAATCGTATCTGAAAAGGGTATGGGTAAGAGAACTGAGCTTGATGAGTTTACGGTACAGAAACGTGGTGGTAAGGGTGTTAAGTGCTACAAGATTACCGAAAAGACAGGAAATGTTGTAGGTGTTAAGGCTGTTACTGACGAAAATGAGATTATGATGATTACAACAGAAGGTGTTATTATCCAAATTGGCATGGGCGGAATTTCCATGATTGGACGTAATACTTCCGGTGTAAAAATGATTAATCTTGATGATGGTGTTACAGTAGCTAAGATTGCGAAAGTACGTGAAAAGATTTCTGATGGAACACAGGAATATGACGATGTAGACGAAGCAGCAGAAAATGTAGTTTTGGAAGAAGTCATGGAAGATGTGATTGAACCAACAGAGGAATAAAGTAAATGAAAGAGATTGTTATCTTAGATTGTTCGAGATAGCAATCTCTTTTTTGGTAGTTAAGAAATTGTTGTTACATAGTGGTAGTTAAGTATTTGCTGCTGTAAAAGTAAAGTTAAATATTTCGCACATTATATGTTGACATGCAGTAAAATGAGTGATATATTTATAACATGTTAAAAATAATTCACATGTGAGAAAGCAATAAGAATTTATTTGTAAGCTATGACAGAAAGGTGATAACAATGAAGAAGAAAGTAAGTTTAAGAGAAATTGTAGGAACAAAAATTATTTATGCAGTATTAGTAGCAATTTATTATTGGATGTGGGCAAGAAGAGACTGGCATGATTTTTATGTTACAATTCAAAATGCAGTGGGTGTTTTTACTCTTATATATTTAGTTCTGATGGCAGGGCGTATTCGTAAGTATAAACAGGAAAGTTTTGATGAATTAGCAGAACAGAATTTAAAGGAAACAGATTCTATATGCC
>CAYUKO010000255.1:0-2618 GCA_964445375.1 uncultured Roseburia sp. | reverse complement strand
ACAATTAGCAGAGCATGAACTGATAGAGGAGTATCGTCTTAAACTGCATAGTCTTACTCCTCTATCAGTTCATGCTCTGCTAATTGTAAACGTCCTGTTTTGTATTCTTCAATCTTCTTTTCCAGATGACGGATATTGCTTTCAGAGTAGAAAGGGTCTACAGAAACATCAAATGGTATGCGTTTCTCTCTGCTGACTTTTTTTGCAAAAATTGTAAATGCTGAACTCATAGAAAGTCCTAATTCTGAACAAACTTGTTCCATGCTTTTTTTAACATCTTCATCTAATCTAAAATTTACATTTACTGTCTGTGCCATAATCCACACTCCTTTCCTACTTATATTGTACTCATTTGTAATGGATAATGCAAGCAATTTTCTTTACACGCAAAAAAATATCACAATTAATTTTAGTAGTAAGTCACCATAATCAATTGCGATAGTTTAGGAAATACTATTAATCGTTTTTTGTCAGCACCCTTTAAAACGCTCCCAAACGCCCTGTAATCGTTTTATCTGTCGTTGTGATATCTTTTATTGCCTGTGTGTTTTTTCGTCTCTATGAGCTATTTAAAGCGTTTTAGGCATATTTAACACATTACTGTTTCTTGTTTTTTATATCAGCACTTCTATATTCGATTTATTAATCCTCTATCTCGCAATGGTCTACTGCATATTCAAGAAATATTCCTATAAGTTCATTCCTTGTGTGACCCGTCCTCTTTGCCACTTCTTCAATCTTGGTTACAGTTTCTTCTTTGATTCGCACAGAGAATGTTTTATAACCATCCTCTCCCTTGGGTCTTTTTGTATGTAAAATTAGATTCTCGCTCTTCTTGCTCATAATAAATCATATCCTCCTAACAGGATTTTATGTTAGGAATATTGTTGATTATATGTTATATTTTATGTTATAATTTTCTACCGTATTACAAAAGAGCAACAAAAAAATTGGGAGGAAAATCATGTATGGAAAACGAAACAACAAGTGCAAGTGATTACTACGCAGATAAAGGTATTAAACATCTGGCAAATGTCATGCTTTTTATTATCTTGTCAGTAATTGTATATTTTATATTCTTTCGAGGGGAAGCATTTTCATTTGAAAACTTACTTACACTTTTACCACTAACCGGAATGGCTCTAATCTTAGTAATTTTCGTAAAAAGTGGTTTGAAGATTGCAGGATGTTTAGGTGCCATTATTGGAATAATACTTTTTGTGGTAGCTGTATTTAAACTGGATGAGTTTCTTATCGCAAATAATCTTCCTACTGATGACAGCGTTTATGACCCAATCTTTGGCACCATTGCGTCAATCTATTTTTTGTGGCACTTAATTCTTGGTATCATCAATATGAAAAATAGCCGCACGATTACTAAAGCGCAATTGTATGAAACACAGCTAAATGCACAGTCAAATCCAATCGAGCGCATAGACTTCGGCGAAATGGCAAAACAATATGAGGCACAGCTAGACGCACAGTTAAATGCAAACACACGAACAAATCTTGGGGAGACTGCACAAAATGAGTGATTTCAGCAAGACCGAGTGGAATATATTGAAAATAGTTGCCGAACAGCACGGAAAAAGTTTTCAAAGAGGTGCTAAACTTGCTTCACTCTTTGAAGACTCTTTCCCGAAACATCAAAAAGAAATTTTAGACAACTTCTTTTACGAAATAGACAAAGACTCTCCCGACAATTATAAATTTAATATGTCAGAAGAACAGACATTATATCATATGATGGGCTTTATTGACGCAATCGTAATGCTCTATGAAGAAAAACTCATTGACCCCGAAGAACTACTTGACCGTAGTAATCCCAACATGTACGATTCATCCACTACAGACTTTAAAACAATTGTTTCACTCGCCAAAATTTATGATTCCATACTTAAATGCAATGAATACTTTGAATGCTATGAATGGTATGACGGTTCTCATGACGAAGATGAAAATTCTAACAATTCCTAGATTATCTACACTTAGTTTATTAATAAGGCAAAAACAGGCAAAAAAACTCAGCATACATTCTTGTGCTGAGTTTATTAATATATAATTTACAAATTCTGTTTTTGAGCATTCTATTCACTATAACTTACGTATTCACACAATTCCCGAATTTCATTTATAGAATCTAAGAAAATCCCATATGCTCTAACCAGATTACTCATTGTCATTTCAAGGTCTACCAATTCCGTATTATAAACCGAATTTGTGTTATAAGCTATCTGATTAACATTGTTGCCAATACGATTAATTTCATAAATAGTTTTTTCAATAAGCTTATTTAAGCTATCAACTAACGCTTGTGATTTTTCATCTAAGCTGTCTGGTTTGATACAGCCAAAAACTATCAATGTACGGATTGCGTCAGAAACCGTCAAATTACTCGCTAACGATTTCTGCCAAATCGTATTGTATTCATCATCCGATAATTTCACCCGTATACACCTTTTCCTAAATCTGTTTTCCTCTCCCATAAAGAATCACCTCTTCTATTACTATCATATTTAATTTCGATATACCATTTTTCATTTTCTCACCGTGAGAAAATTTTCTTATTCGACTTGATGAATCTCCGACTATTTTTCTTTTATTGCACGGGGGTATTA
>CAYUKO010000254.1:0-2668 GCA_964445375.1 uncultured Roseburia sp. | reverse complement strand
GTTAAGCACGCCGCCAGCGTTCATCCTGAGCCAGGATCAAACTCTCATGTTAAAAAGTGTTGATAACTGCTTCGCAGTTATAATCATGCACACGAAATCTTCGATTTCGGCGCCGAATGATTTAAACCGTCTCACAGTCAAAGTGGTTTGATACATAGCACCAGTTAAACTGGCTAAATATCCGTTGCAATTTTACTTGCTGTTTATAAAGGATTTGTTCTCTGAATATTCTTTGAACGAGCTCCTCTGAGCTCATACTCATTAGAATTTTCAGGGTTGCATTACTGTTTATTTGTCAATGTTCTCTTTGCGATATCAACTGTATAAAACGATATCGAGCGGAGAAGATGGGATTTGAACCCATGCGCCGCTGTTAACGACCTACTCCCTTTCCAGGGGAGCCCCTTCGGCCAGCTTGGGTACTTCTCCAATTAGGCTTACCTTTTCTCATAATGCACAATGCATTTTATAAACGGAGAGGGTGGGATTCGAACCCACGCGCCCTTGCGGACAAACGGTTTTCAAGACCGCCTCGTTATGACCACTTCGATACCTCTCCATGCCTTTTTCTTTTCTTGCGTTCTGCCTCACTCAGCAGCGCAAGATTTATTATATACATCTACCCCCTTTCTGTCAACAACTTTTTTCAACTTTTTTTCATTTTTTTTATTTTTTCATAAAAACCCCAGCAATTTCAAGGTCTTCCGGCGTTGTAATCTTTATGTTTTGATAAGAACCTTCTACAAGTTTTACCGGAAGTTTTGTAAAATATTCTACTACCATGGCATCATCTGTAATCGATACACCTTCTGACAATAACTGCACTTCTTCTATAAGCAGACGTTCATAGGCTTCTGTAATCAGTTTTGCCTCAAATACCTGCGGAGTCTGAATCTGCCAGACTCTTGCTCTATTCGGCGTACTTTCTACAAAGCCGGCCGTATCTGCAATCTTTACAGTATCTTTTACCGGCATGCCCACAACACAAGCCTTACTTTTCTGTACCTGCTCATAAACACGTACCAATATTTCTTCACTGATAAACGGACGTGCACCATCATGTATAAAAATATAATCGCACTGCCAGCTTATCGCCTTAATTCCATACGCTACCGAATGATATCTTTCTTTTCCACCTGCTACTATGGTTCTGACTTTTGTAAATCCATATTTTTCAATAATTTCCTTCTGACAATACTCTTCTTCGTCTTTACCCACTACAAGTACAATATCATCAATAAAACTGCTTTCAAATGCCTGCAGGGAATAATAAAGTACTGGTTTATCCTGTATCAGAAGATACTGCTTATGGACCTTGCTCTGCATTCTCTTTCCCTGTCCTGCTGCCAGAACAATTGCTGTTGTATGTTGTTTCATACTATCACTCTAACCTTTCTGTATTCTCATTTTATCCAAACAAAATAAAGAATGTGCAACGCTTGAAACGCCGCACTCATAACATTTTCCTAACTACATAAAGTAAGTGTATTGTACCACTTCCTGCTAAGCAGCATAGCACAATACACTAGTCTTTTCGTCCATACTATTCTCTTTTCTAGCGTTCACCGAGTTTCAGATTTGGTATCGCATTCAAATCATATCCGCTTCTGGTTCCCTTTAAATATTCATAATATCCGGCAACACCTATCATAGCTGCATTGTCAGTACAGAATATTGGAGATGGATGATAGAATTCTATCTTGCGTTTTTCACATTCTTTTTCAAAGGCTTCTCGCAAGCCTGAATTGGATGCAACTCCTCCGGCGATTGTAAACTTATGGAATCCATATTCCTTGACTGCTGCAAGTGCATGCTCTACTAATACATCAATAACTGCCTTCTGAAATGAGGCAGCAACATCTGCACGGTTTACTTCGATTCCTTTCATTTCACAGGAATTCAGGTAGTTCAATACCGCAGACTTTAAGCCACTAAAACTAAAATCATATACTGCATCGGCTACTTTGGCTCTTGGGAAGGAAATGGCATCCGGATTGCCTTCTTTGGAAATCTTATCAATCTTTGGTCCACCCGGATAACCAAGTCCAATTGCACGGGCAACTTTATCAAAAGCTTCTCCTGCCGCATCATCTCTTGTTTTTCCTAATATTTCATACTCGCCATAATCTTTTACCACGACAAGATGTGTGTGTCCTCCAGATACAACAAGACATGCAAATGGCGGTTCGAGTTCTTTGTTCTCAATATAGTTGGCACTAATATGGCCTTCAATATGATGTACACCAATCAAAGGCTTATTCGCCGCAAAGCTGATAGCTTTTGCTGCTGATACGCCTACTAATAATGCACCTACAAGTCCAGGTCCATAAGTTACCGCAATTGCAGTAATATCCTGTAAGGTAACACCCGCCTCCTGTAATGCTTCTTCCACTACCTGATTAATCTTCTCAATATGCTTTCTTGACGCAATCTCCGGAACGACACCACCATATAAGGTATGCAGCGCAATTTGGGACGAGATTACGTTTGATAGTACTTCTCGTCCGTTTTTTACAACTGCTGCTGCCGTTTCATCGCAGGAGCTTTCGATTGCCAATATAAGAACATCTTCTGTTTTATCCATTTTCATGTCTATGCCTTTCCACTATCAATAGGTAGTGTCAAAAACTACCTGTTTTTTTGTTTCAAAATCTTATATAAACCTTGA
>CAYUKO010000253.1:0-2689 GCA_964445375.1 uncultured Roseburia sp. | reverse complement strand
TTTCCCAAAAAGAAAAGGCGTGAAAAAATGATTTCTCATTTTTTCACAGCCCCTTTTTTTTATATATTTTAATTATTATTTCAATCCACATCTCTTGACACCGTTTAGAGATGACATGGTTATTATAGCATAATATAAAAAGAATTTTCAATAAATAAAATATATTATTGACTAAAAATAAACCAAGTAGTAATATAAATGTATTAATAAAGGAGATAAAAGTATGAATTGTATAGCACATTTGGCAAATAGAGATGGAGAAAGAATAGAACAGTCTTTGGAAGCACATTGCAGTCAGGTTGCAATATATGCAGCGCAATGTTTGAAGGATATAGGTTTGTATCATGTAGCTTTTTTAAGTGGTATGTTACATGACATGGGAAAGGCAACGAAAGCTTTTGGCGAATACATTGAAAGTGCGTTTCAAGGAGATAAGGTTGTAAAAGGTTCAGTGATTCATAGCTACACAGGTGCAATTTATGTTTTGGAGAAACATCATAATGAGGAAAGCCAGAATTTTGAAAGATTAACCAGTGAGATTATAGCGTATGCGATAGGGGCACATCATGGATTGTTTGATTGCGTTGATTTGAATGATATCAACGGATTTGATAAACGTTTGCTAGATAAATCGGAAGTTTATTATGATGAAGCTATTGAAAATTTCTTCAAAGAAGTATTGGGAGAAAAAGAAATTGAAGAATATTTTTGGAAAGCGGTAGAGGAAGTGAAGGTGTTCTGGGAAAGGTGCAAGGCAATTTCGGTAGCTTCAAAACAAAAGAAATCAATAGTGAATTTCCAAATCGGATTGTTGGCGAGGTTAATAACTTCTGCAGTCATATATGGTGATAGAAGAGATACACGTGAGTTTATGCAGGGAAAAGCAGAAGAGAAAAATAACTGTAACTTAGAACACTTATGGAAGGAAACGGCAGAGGCATTTGAAGAGAAAATCAGTCAATTTTCAGCAGAAACGCAATTGAATAAGGTACGTCAGGAAATATCAAATCAGTGTTTTGATTTTGCTAAAAGAGGAACAGGCATTTATCGACTGAATGTACCGACGGGAGCAGGAAAGACATTAGCTACGCTGCGATATGCATTAGAGCATGCAAGGATATTTGGTAAAAAAAGAATTATTTTTATTATTCCGTTACTTAGTGTAATTGACCAAAATGCGAAAGTATTACGAGAGTATTTGGAAGATAATGATTTGATTTTAGAGCATCATTCCAATGTAATCAAGGAAAAGACAGATGAGACAGAGAAAGAGGAGGAGTTTGATTGTTTACAGGAGGAGTGGAATCAGAGTCCGATTGTCATATCTACGTTAGTGCAGTTGTTGGAGATATTGTTTTCTCATAAAACTTCAGCAATTGGTAGGATGCAGGCGTTAAGTGATAGTGTTATCGTATTTGATGAAATACAATCTCTTCCTAAGAAGGTAACAGAGATGTTTAATATTGCAATGAATTTTTTGAAAAGGCATTGCAATACAACGATTATATTGTCCTCTGCGACACAGCCTTGCCTGCAAGCAATAGAGTGGCCGATAGAGTTAGCAGATAATCCGGATATGGTACGGCTGTCAGACGCTGAACTGGAAGTTTTTGATAGAGCTGAGATTATAGATACTGCTATGCAATATGGAATGACGGATGATGAACTAGAAGAATTTTGTGAGAATTTAATAGCAGACAATAGCTCGTTGTTGGTTGTCTGTAATACGAGAGCAGAGGCAAGAGATTTATTTTATAGGTTAAATGATAAAGGGGATGAAAACCGGGAGGTGTTTCACCTATCCACATCAATGTGTCAAACGCATCGAGTACATGAATTGACTGAAATACAGGAAAGGTTACGCGCAGTACAGAAGAATCCCCAAGATAGTAAAAAGGTAATTTGTGTAGCAACGCAATTGGTTGAAGCAGGAATTGATTTTTCTTTTCAGTGTGTCGTTCGAATACTGGCAGGATTGGATAATTTGACGCAGGCGGCAGGCAGATGCAACAGGAGTAATGAATATCCACAAAAGGGTAAGGTTTATTTTGTAAAGCTTAGAAATGAAAGCCTAAGTAAACTAAGAGAGATTAAGGTGGCACAAGATAGTGCTATCGAAGTGTTGACAAAGAAGGAAGTGTTGCAAGATAAAAATATTATTGGAGAACAGGCAATTCATTTGTTTTATGAAGGTGTCTTTGCAAGTTTGAAAGAGGAAATAAGATATCCAAGTAATCAAACAAAACATTCTTTATCTAGGCTATTAGCAAATGCAGGACAAGAGCAAGAGAAGTATTTTATGAATCAGCCATTTAAGACGGTAGCCAAAGAATTTAAAGTATTCGACAATGAAACAGTTGATGTTATTGTACCGTATGATGATGGTAGGGATATTATTAAGCGACTGGAAGGTTTAGAGGTTTATGGAGAGGAGGTTTGGAAGTTACAGCTAATAATTAAGGAGGCAAAACCATATACAATTAGTATATACCAGCACCAGCTCAAGAAATTATCAGAGTATGGTTGGTTGAAAGAATTGTTTGGGGGAAAGCTCTTGGCATTGAAAGAGGAAATGTATTCTGAAAAATGTGGCTTAGAGACAATTACTCAACAAAGTGTAGAAAATTATATTTTATAATCTCTCGGAATCCTGAGTGATTATAGTCAGCACAGCTGAAAATGAACATTG
>CAYUKO010000252.1:0-2750 GCA_964445375.1 uncultured Roseburia sp. | reverse complement strand
AGTATGATATTAAGTTACTCCAAAAGAATTATAGTGCTAAATCCTAAAGACGGGTATGTAAAAAATTAAATGTATAGAGTTTTGGGAAAAGTTAATAAGATTTTTGGACAGAATGTTTAAAAGAAAGTACAAGATTTTGGTTACATTTGGGGAAAAAGAGATTGACTTTTAGAAATGGGGAAAGTATAATAATCTAGCATGCGTGTAGAAAACAAGAGAAAAGCATGTGAGGTGCCCGGTTTTGGCATTGATTTAAGATTACAGGAGGTGAAAAAGAATGCCAACATTTAACCAATTAGTAAGAAAAGGACGTCAGGAAACAGTTAAGAAGTCTACTGCACCAGCACTTCAGAGAGGATACAACTCTTTAAAGAAGAAAGCAACAGATACATCTGCTCCTCAGAAGAGAGGCGTTTGTACAGCAGTTAAGACAGCAACACCTAAGAAGCCTAACTCAGCTCTTAGAAAGATCGCCAGAGTTCGTCTTTCAAATGGTATGGAAGTAACAAGCTACATCCCAGGAGAAGGTCACAACTTACAGGAGCATAGCGTTGTTCTTATTAGAGGCGGCCGTGTTAAGGACTTACCAGGTACAAGATACCACATCATCAGAGGTACACTTGATACTGCAGGAGTTGCTAACAGAAAGCAGGCTCGTTCCAAGTACGGAGCTAAGAGACCAAAGGCTGGTAAATAATTGATTTACCATGTACTCAAAAACTAATTAGTGTTGGGATTCTGATTTAATACCTTATTTAAATAGAAAACCGCACGAACACAAGTTTTCAAAATGTGAGTACCGTTGATTTAATCAAGTAATGACGAATGTCATTATCAATAATTAAGGAGGGAAGAACCGTGCCACGTAAAGGACATATTCAAAAAAGAGACGTATTAGCGGATCCTATTTACAACAATAAAGTGGTTACAAAGCTTATCAACAACGTTATGTTAGATGGTAAGAAGGGCGTAGCTCAGAAGATTGTATACGGAGCATTCGCAAGAGTTGAAGAAAAAGCACAGAAGCCTGCATTAGAAGTATTTGATGAGGCTATGAACAACATCATGCCATTACTCGAGTGTAAGGCAAGACGTATCGGTGGAGCAACTTACCAGGTACCATTGGAAGTTAAGCCAGAGCGTCGTCAGACACTTGGACTTCGTTGGTTAGTAATGTTCTCTCGTAACAGAGGCGAAAAGACTATGGAAGAGAGACTTGCAAACGAGATTCTTGATGCAGCTAACAACACAGGTGCAGCTGTTAAGAGAAAAGAAGATATGCATAAGATGGCTGAAGCTAATAAGGCTTTCGCACACTATAGATTCTAGTTTGAAACGCTTGGGCACGAGAAGTGATTCTCGTGTGCCGGCTTTCTTGAGTATTTAAGGAGGAAAAACCTTGGCTGGAAGAGAATATCCATTAGAGAGAACCAGAAACATTGGTATTATGGCTCATATTGATGCTGGTAAGACAACAACAACTGAGCGTATTCTTTATTATACTGGTGTTAATTATAAGATTGGTGATACTCATGAAGGTACTGCTACCATGGACTGGATGGAACAGGAGCAGGAAAGAGGTATCACAATTACATCAGCCGCTACAACATGTCATTGGACATTGCAGGAAAACTGCAAGCCTAAGGCTGGTGCTTTAGAGCATCGTATCAATATTATTGATACACCTGGTCACGTTGACTTCACTGTTGAAGTTGAACGTTCACTTCGTGTACTTGACGGTGCAGTAGGTGTTTTCTGTGCAAAGGGTGGTGTTGAACCTCAGTCAGAAAACGTATGGCGTCAGGCTGATACCTACAACGTTCCTAGAATGGCATTCATCAACAAGATGGACATTTTAGGTGCTAACTTCTACGGATGTGTTGATCAGATTCGTACAAGATTAGGAAAGAATGCTATCGTTCTTCAGTTACCTATCGGTAAGGAAGATGATTTCAAGGGTATCGTTGATTTGATGGAGATGAAAGCTTACATCTACAATGATGATAAGGGCGATGATATTTCTATCACAGATATCCCAGAAGATATGGCTGATGATGCAGCTATTTATCGTGAAGAATTAGTAGAGAAAATCTGCGAGTTAGACGATGGATTAATGATGATGTATCTTGAAGGTGAAGAACCTTCTATGGAGCAGTTAAAGGCAGCATTAAGAAAGGGTACATGCGAATGTGCAGCTATTCCGGTATGTTGTGGTACTGCTTATAGAAACAAGGGTGTTCAGAAGTTATTGGACGCTGTTGTTGAGTATATGCCATCTCCATTAGACATTCCTGCTATCAAGGGTGTTGATATGGATGGTAATGAAGTAGAAAGACATTCATCTGATGATGAACCTTTCGCAGCACTTGCATTTAAGATTATGGCTGACCCATTCGTTGGTAAGCTTGCATTCTTCAGAGTTTACTCTGGTACAATGAACTCAGGTTCTTATGTATTAAATGCAACAAAGGATAAGAAGGAACGTGTTGGACGTATTCTTCAGATGCATGCTAACAAGAGACAGGAGCTTGACAAAGTTTACTCCGGTGATATTGCAGCTGCAGTTGGATTCAAGTTCACAACAACAGGTGATACAATCTGTGATGAACAGCATCCAGTAATCCTTGAGTCTATGGAATTCCCAGAACCAGTTATCGAGCTCGCTATTGAGCCAAAGACAAAAGCTGGTCAGGGTAAGATGGGTGAAGCTCTTGCAAAGCTTGCAGAAGAAGATCCTACATTCCGTGCTC
>CAYUKO010000251.1:0-2779 GCA_964445375.1 uncultured Roseburia sp. | reverse complement strand
CTTCTGGGGCTTTTTTTTGGAATGATAACGGCAGGACTTTTTCAGATGATTATGCTTGCACTCTCTGATATCGCCATTCAGATTTCGTTTCGATTGACCGTGCAGCCCATCGTGTATACCGTTGTTGTGTTTTTGGCTATCTATCTCTTTTTTGTCGCGAAAGGCTATTGGAATATTGTCAGAAGCAGTGTGTTAAGCATGATTTCTGCAATGAGACAAAATGAGTATGTAGAACAGAAGAAATCCGTACTGATGATAAAAGCAGTATTGGGAATCGGAGTTCTGGGAAGTGGTTATTATTATGCAATCAAAGATGGCGGAGCGGAGGTAAGTGGAAATGTTTTGGTGGCGACTATACTTGTTATTATTGGTGTGTATTTATTGTTTGGTGGGATGATTCCATTGGTATTTCAGACCTTGCTTGCAGGAAAGAACTTCCTATATCGTAAGGAGCGTTGCCTTTGGATGAATAGTGTTGTCTTTCGCATGAGGAAGAATTATCGTACCTATGCGATGGTGTGTATTTTGGGAATCTGTTCGATAACAGCACTGGCTACGGGCTTTGCAATGAAGCAGCGATATGAAAATATGGTATTATTTGATAATACCTATACGTTTCAGATATTGAGCGATCAGGATGATTTGGAAGATAAGGTGACAAGGTTAATTGAAGAAAAGAGTGATATTGCTTATCAGGGAGTTGTTTCCCTTGTTTGTATGGATGAAGAGCATATGTTGCTCTCCTATTCTCAAGTAAGGCAGTTGGCGCAGGAAGCACAGCTTGCATTTGAAATAGAAGAACCTGCGGAAGATGAGGTAATCAAATTATCGCATTTGACACTTTTGTCATTTCATACCAGACAAAGTAAGATAGAGATGAATATACAGGGAGAAAAATACTGGCAGATAGAAAAGGTTAGGATTCCCTATCTTGGTTATCTGCAAAAGCAAAAGGACTTTTATATTATAAACGATAAAACATATGAGCGTTTGAAGCAAAAAGGTGAGGAGCTGTATTTATATAATTATAAGATCAGTGATGCTTCTGCATTTGAAGAAACAAAGGCGGCGTTAGATGTAGTAATGACGGAAAAAGAGGGCAGTAATACAGGACGTGTTGCGATAGATCCGACTAGTAAGGATATGGAATGGATTAAAATATTACATGCATTATGCATATTTATGTTTCTGGTATTTGTGGTATCAAGTGGCTGCATTATGTATATGAAGCTGTATAATGATGCTTTTGAAGAGAAGGAAAGATATCGGATTCTGAGTAAGCTCGGACTGGAAGATAAAGCATTAAAAAAATCCATCGCAAAGGAATTGGCAACGGCGTATATTCTGCCATTTATCGTTATGACAGTGTCTGCGTACTTTTCGGTTCACGCATTGGAGAAAATGATGTATGCGAATCTGTTTTCAATCTATGTGATGAGTGTACTTGTGGTATTGGCTGTATTTTCGCTGTGCTATGGTTTTTCTGTGGTAGTGTATCAGAGGAATGTTGGGATAAGATAAAAGAAAGGACTTGGTTTACATAAGATAATGTGCTACAATGGCTAAAATAATCAGCAGGAGGTACAGCTTATGAATAAACCAAGTCCATTACATTCAGGTGATAAGGTTGCTATTGTGAGTCTCTCTAGTGGCATGCTCGGTGAGAAATTTTGCAGTCATAATATCGAAATCGGTGTAAAAAGATTGAAAGAATATGATTTGGAACCAGTATTTATGCCTAATGCATTAAGGGGAATCGAGTTCTTACAAAATCACCCTGAGGCAAGAGCAGAGGATTTGAAGCATGCGTTTTTGGATGATTCCATTAAGGGGATTATCTGTGCGATTGGTGGAGATGATACCTATCGACTGCTGCCTTATTTGCTAGAGGATGAAGAGTTCATAGAAGCTGTTAAGAAGCATCCGAAACTTTTTACTGGATTCTCAGACACGACAGTAAATCATTTGATGTTCTATCAGCTTGGATTAGCAACCTTTTACGGTCCTTGCTTTATCTGTGATTTAGGTGAGATTGCCAAGGAGATGCTTCCCTATACGAAGAATGCTTTTGAAGGCTATTTTGCAGGAAAGGAAAAGAAGGAAATTCTTGCAAGTGAAGTCTGGTACGAAGAGCGAAAAGATTTCTCAAGAAATGCGATTGGGACACAACGTGTTGTGCATAAAGAGCAGCGAGGTTTCGAATTATTGCAGGGAAACAGCAATTTCAAGGGCAGACTTTTAGGTGGCTGTTTGGAAAGCCTTTACGATATATTAGAAAGTACAAGGTATGATGATGAAGTCGAGACTTGCAGGAAGTATGCCATTTTTCCAACAAAGGAAGAATGGGAGGGAAAGATTCTGTTTATAGAAACCTGTGAGGAAAAGCCGGAACCGGAACTATTTCGTAAAGAGTTATTTGCATTGAAGAAACAGGGCGTATTTGATGCGGTAAGTGGTATTCTGGTCGGAAAACCACAGGATGAGACTTATTATGAAGAGTATAAGAAGATTTATCTGGAAGTAATTGATAACAAGGAGCTTCCGATTTTATATAATGTGAATTTCGGACATGCAACGCCAAGATGTGCATTGCCTTATGGTGTAAAGGTGTTAGTTGACGTTACGAAGAAAAAAATTGTAATGCAGGAGTCAGCATTTAAAGAACAAGGATAAGAGTAATTTTTGCAGTTTCCTTATGAAAAGGAAACTGTTTTTTTGAGTTAAATATTAAATTATATTAATCTTTTTATCCATTTTGATGGTTATTTATATGTAAGAC
>CAYUKO010000250.1:0-2782 GCA_964445375.1 uncultured Roseburia sp. | reverse complement strand
GTTAAGTGTCGGACCATTAAAATCAAGCAGCTCCGCTGTATACGCTCTATCCAATGGATATGTAGTTCCTGCCAAAGCACCTGAACCCAATGGACAGTAGTTCATTCTTTCATAAATATCATCCAGACGCTGTCTGTCACGCTTAAACATTTCGAAATAAGCACCCAGATGATGCGCTAGTGTAATTGGCTGCGCCTTCTGTAAATGTGTAAAGCCCGGCATATATGTTTCCAGGTTCTCTTCCATGACATGAATCAATACCTCAAGAAGTTCCTTTAACAGTTCATTAATCTGTACCACTTCATCTCTGGTATAAAGTTTCATATCAAGTGCAACCTGATCGTTACGGCTTCTTCCTGTATGCAGCTTCTTACCTGCATCTCCGATTCTTTCAATCAGATTTGCCTCTACAAAGCTGTGAATATCTTCATACTCATCTGTAATCTCAAGCTTTCCATCCTGAACATCCTTCAAAATACTCTCCAGACCAGATAAAATCTGAGACATTTCATCATTTGTCAGAATTCCCTGCTTAGTCAGCATCTTTACATGAGCCATGCTGCCCTGAACATCCTGTACAAAAAATTTCTGATCAAAAGATATGGAAGCATTAAAGTTATATACTAATTTGTCGGTTTCCTTCGTGAAACGACCGCCCCAAAGCTGTGCCATAGTCATGTCCTCCATATTTAAATAAATTATAGTTCTTAATGTAACATAACTTTGTTCACGAATCAAGAATGATTATTCATAATATTAAAACGAGTTGCATAAATATTATGGGCTTTTTGCATATATACACACTTCTTAATCACATTTCGCCGGCTGATTCATATTATATTTTATAAGAATTCAAAAGGATGTGAACCTCATGAATCCGAAAGCCTTTTTGCGACTTGACCATATTGATTTCTCCTATTACAGCAACTTAGGAGAAATTGAAGTTATAAAAGATTTAAGCTTTTCTATAGAAAAAGGCAGCTTTACGGCCTTCGTAGGACCAAGCGGATGCGGTAAATCAACTATACTTTCTCTAATTGCCGGTCTGTTAAAGCCAACCTCCGGTTATATTACATTTTATTCTGAAGATTTCAATGCTCCACGAATCGGTTATATGCTGCAGCACGATCATCTGCTTGAGTGGCGTGATGTATATCACAACATTCTGCTTGGTCTGGAAATACAGCATAAAGTAACAAAAGATAACCTCACTCTGGTTGACGAACTGTTAGAAAAATATCATCTGGCTGACGTCAAAAATCAAAAGCCATCCGCTCTTTCAGGAGGCATGCGCCAAAGGATCGCCTTGATTCGAACACTTGCTTTAAGACCTGATTTGTTATTACTGGATGAACCATTTAGCGCCTTAGACTATCAGACGAGACTTAACGTTTCTATGGATGTTCATGACATTATCAAGTCAGAGCAAAAGACAGCCATTCTGGTAACACACGACATTTCCGAGGCTGTCGCCATGGCAGATACGGTTATTATCTTATCCAAGTCACCTTGCCGCGCTAAAAAGATGGTCCCTATTGAATTTGAGAAGAATGGCATTTCCAGAGCTGTTGTCAGAAAGTCACCACTATTCCAGGATTATTTTGATTGTATATGGAGGGATTTGCAAGATGAAAAGAAAGAAGAATGATATTCAAACCAGCTCCTTCTCAGAAGGTCAAAAGGCATATCTACTAAGCATAAAAATGCAAAAACTTTTTATTATATGGAGTCGAATCCTTATTTTTGCCGGATTTCTGATTCTATGGCAAATAGCTGCTGATTTTGGCTGGATTGATGATTTTTACTTCAGCTCACCGCTTGCTATTGGTTCACTCTTTTTTCATGATATTACAAATATGTCATTATTACAGCATATCGGAATTACTTTGATGGAATCAGGCATCAGCTTTTTATTGATTATATTATGTTCATTACTTACTGCTACTCTATTCTGGTTCTATCCTGTCCTCGGCAAGATGTTTGAACCATTTTTAATTGTACTGAACAGCCTGCCAAAATCCGCATTAGCACCACTCATCATCGTCTGGCTCGGCACAGGCTCTAAAACCATTATTCTATGCGGTATGTCAGTCGGACTGTTTGGATGCATTCTCAATCTATACCAAACTTTTCAACAGACAGATCCTGAACGACTAAAGTTAATTGAAACGCTTGGTGGAACACGAATGCAGGCTTTTTCAAAAGTTGTTTTCCCAGGAAATCTTCCTGCCTTTATCTCCGTTGCAAAGGTTAATATCGGTCTTGCACTGGTAGGTGTCATCATTGGTGAATTTCTTGCTGGAAGACGTGGCTTAGGCTATCTGATTATCTACGGAAGTCAGACCTTCAAGCTCGACCTTGTTATTCTCAGCATTGTCATTCTATGTTTGATTGCTATGGGAATTTACTGGGGCTTGAATATTTTAGAAAAGAAAATTGCAGTGAAAATGGGGTAATAAAACATAAAGAGCCTTGGAATAATCTTCCAAGGCTTCTTTCACATAGGATATCAAGCTTTCGAAGGGACTCGAACCCTCGACCTACTGATTACGAATCAGTTGCGCTACCAACTGCGCCACGAAAGCCTATGCCAATATTATGTTAATCATACCGACTTAAATATTATATCTAGAATTTTACTATTTGACAAGAGTTTTTTGTATTTTATATTATATTTTAGAATCTTAAACTTCTAATTCCAACTCAGCAAACGCATCACTTAAAGCATTCGGGAGTTTGACAGTTGCATTTTCAAAAAACACCTCGCAGGTCGCATAAAACC
>CAYUKO010000249.1:0-2790 GCA_964445375.1 uncultured Roseburia sp. | reverse complement strand
GTGGTGAAGGTAAGACTGGTATCGGTCGTCCAGGTCCATCTACACCTTGGGGCAAGCCAGCTCTTGGATTAAAGACAAGAAAGAGCAAGAAAGCTTCTAACAAGTTGATCGTAAGAAGAAGAGATGGTAAAGCTATCAAATAATAGCTGAAACAGTTTATCGATAATAAGGAGGAACAAACCTAATGGCTAGATCATTAAAAAAAGGACCATTCGCAGATGCAAGCCTGTTAAAAAAGGTAGATGCAATGAATGCGTCTGGAAGTAAATCAGTAATTAAGACATGGTCCCGTCGTTCTACAATTTTCCCTGCATTCGTAGGTCATACAATTGCAGTTCATGACGGAAGAAAACATGTGCCTGTATACGTAACAGAAGATATGGTTGGACATAAGCTTGGTGAATTCGTTGCAACCAGAACTTATAGAGGACATGGCAAAGACGAAAAGAAATCTAAGGTAAGATAATATTTGAAAGGAGGTTCAACCATGGCTAAGGAAAAATACAGCAGAACTGGTTATAAAAGAAAAAGAAATTTAGAAAATAGAGAAACAAGACCATCAGCAAAGCTCTCTTACGCTAGAGTATCTGTTCAGAAAGCTTGCTTCGTATTAGATGCCATCAGAGGCAAAGATGTTCAGAGCGCACTTGCAATTCTTGAATACAACCCAAGATATGCTTCCAGCATCATCAAGAAGTTATTAGAGTCTGCAATCGCTAACGCTGAAAATAACAATGGTATGAACGCTGAGAACCTTTATATTGCAGAGTGTTTCGCAAATAAGGGACCTACAATGAAGAGAGTAAAACCTAGAGCACAGGGTAGAGCTTATAGAATCGAGAAGAGAATGAGCCACATTACAATCGTGCTTGACGAGAGATAGGAGGAAGAAAATGGGACAGAAAGTTAATCCTCACGGAATAAGAGTCGGCGTTATTAAGGACTGGGATTCTAAATGGTACGCTGATGCTGAATTCTCTGATTATTTAGTAGAAGATTATAATATCAGAAAGTTTTTAAAGAAGAAGTTATACAGCGCAGGTGTTTCTAAGATTGAAATCGAAAGAGCATCTGACAGAGTAAAGGTTATCGTTTTCACAGCTAAGCCTGGTGTTGTTATCGGTAAGGGCGGTGCTGAAATCGAAGTAACAAAGAAAGAACTTCAGAAGTTAACAGGTAAGAATGTCCTTGTTGATATCAAGGAAATCAAGAGACCTGATAAGGATGCACAGTTAGTTGCTGAGAATATTGCATTACAGCTTGAGAATCGTGTATCTTTCAGAAGAGCTATGAAGTCTTGCATGGGTAGAACAATGAAGTCTGGCGCTCTTGGTATCAAGGCAGCTTGTTCCGGACGTCTTGGCGGAGCTGATATGGCTCGTACAGAGTTCTACAGCGAGGGTACAATTCCTCTTCAGACACTTAGAGCAGATATTGATTATGGTTTCGCAGAAGCAGATACAACCTACGGCAAAGTTGGTGTAAAGGTTTGGATCTACAAGGGCGAAGTACTTCCTACTAAAGGAAATGTGGAAGCTAAGGCATCCAAGGAAGGGAGCGATAAATAATGTTAATGCCAAAGAGAGTTAAACGTCGTAAACAGTTCCGTGGTACTATGACCGGAAAAGCTCAGAGAGGTAATACAATTACTTATGGTGAGTACGGTATCGTAGCAATGGAGCCTTGCTGGATTAAGTCTAATCAGATTGAAGCTGCCCGTATCGCTATGACACGTCATATCAAGCGTGGTGGTAAAGTTTGGATCAAGATTTTCCCAGATAAGCCAGTTACAGCAAAGCCAGCTGAAACCCGTATGGGTTCCGGTAAAGGAACACTTGAGTACTGGGTAGCAGTAGTTAAACCAGGTCGTGTAATGTTTGAAATCAGCGGTGTAGCTGAGGATGTAGCAAAAGAAGCTTTACGTCTTGCAACACACAAGCTTCCTTGTAAGTGTAAGATCGTTTCTAAAGCAGATTTGGAAGGCGGTGCAGTAAATGAAAACTAATAAGTATGTAGAAGATTTAAAGACAAAATCAGCTGCAGATTTATCACAGGAATTAGTAGCTGCAAAGAAAGAACTTTTCAATTTGAGATTCCAGAATGCAACAAATCAGTTGGATAATACAGCAAGAATCAAAGAAGTAAGAAGAAATATTGCTAGAATCCAGACTGTTATGGCTGCTAATCTTAAGAATGTAGAGTAGGAGGAAATTAGTCGTGGAAAGAAATTTAAGAAAAACACGTACAGGCAAGGTTGTTAGCAACAAAATGCAGAAAACTATCGTAGTTGCTGTTGAAGATCACGTTAAGCATCCTCTTTACAATAAAATCGTTAAGAGAACTTACAAATTAAAAGCACATGATGAGAACAATGAATGCAACATTGGCGATACAGTTAAAGTAATGGAAACAAGACCATTATCCAAGGATAAGAGATGGAGACTTGTTGAGATTATCGAAAGAGTAAAATAGATTTTTAGAATTGCGCAAGTCGTAATTAAAATCACAAAATGTGATTTGGAAGGAGAATTAGCATGATACAACAGGAAAGCAGACTTAAAGTCGCTGATAATACTGGTGCTAAGGAATTACTTTGCATCAGAGTTATGGGCGGTTCTACAAGAAGATATGCAAGCATCGGCGATGTAATCGTTGCTACCGTTAAAGATGCAACACCAGGCGGCGTTGTAAAAAAAGGCGATGTAGTGAAAGCTGTAGTTGTACGTTCTGTAAAGGGCGCTCGTCGTAAAGACGGTTCTTATATTAAATTTGATGAAAATGCTGCTGTTA
>CAYUKO010000248.1:0-2856 GCA_964445375.1 uncultured Roseburia sp. | reverse complement strand
TTCCTCCAGAATATCCCCCTGGTCATCTATTTCCAACAGGTCATAATTGATGTCATAAAATTCTACCATTTTGGTGTAATAGGTAGGTGTGACCTGACAAATACCATCACGATACATCTTCCGAAAGGTAATGGTTTTCTGTGCGGTATCCGGCACTTCCTTAACCTTACCACTTCCCTCCAGCGTATGCTTCGCTTCTGCATATCTCTTTTTTTCTTCTTTCGTAAGTCCCGGTTGCGGATTAAGCATATCCGTTAATTTCTGAAAGAGGGACTTACTGTTTTTGCCTTGCTTTTCGCTCAAGGTATGCTACCTCCTTCTTCAATTTCTCTCTTTCCTCCAACTGTTTATGGAGATTTTCCGATTTATACGGACGAATACCCGGCGTTAGGATTTTCTGCCTTATCATAAAATAGACCACCTTCTCTGCCGGAAATCCGTCCTTTTCATACATAGCCAAAAAGAAAAACGGTAGCATGATTGCCACCATAATAAGTGCAGAAGCCTGTGTTCCGATTACATCTTTGGTAAACAGATAAAATGGAACGCCGACTCCAGCCGCACCACCAAAACAGATAAGCTGTCGTTTTGTCAGATTCAACGCAACCTTTGTCTTGATACCGCTTAAATCCTTTGGCACAGATACTGATATTGCCATAAATGCTCCTTTCCAATGCCCTTAGTGAGCATTAAAAATTGATTTTGCAAGTGAGCCTGTCTTAAACAGACTGAAACATAAAATTACGGTATATGCCGCTACCGACCAGAGTGCAGTATGTAAATTTGCCGCCACAGCAACTGCCGATACGAGTACCGAGTAGATACCCACACATACCATAATGAAAAATCCCTGAAATGCTAACGCACACAGTCCCTTAATGTAGTTGTTTCCAATGCTTCCCCACTCCCTGTTGCTGAGTGTTGCAAACGGTACGGGAGCTACTGAAATATAAAGGTATATTTCAATCATTCGCCCATAAAGCATGACGGTGATGAGGAGCGACATGATTTTCATACACAGGCTGACAATCATGGTTTCTATTCCAAGTCCTATCAGTTCTCCAATTCCCATAGACGAAAGCTGATTATTAAACATGGTTGTTAGGGTACTTGTTACATCAAGTGAAGTATCTCCTGTAATCACACCTGCAGCACTGGTTACGATATGATTGCCCACATCGAAAATAGCCATTGTAATATCAAAGGTGTAACTTACCATAAGCACCGCTATACACGCTTTGAATAGGTAGCGAAAGAATAATTCGCTACCTACATCATGCATGTTGTTTTTGTCCATAACCATTGTAATCAGCTCATAGCAGAGTATCGCACTGATAATCATTCCTGCTATGGGAACCATAACCGACTCTGACAGGTTCTCTATCAGAGAAAAAATACCACTGTTCCAAGAGCTGGGTGTCTTTCCAACCTCTCCGGCAATCGTGCCGACCTTTGTATTCACATCCGTAAACATGGTTTCAAGGTTATCAAGCACCCACCCTTGCAGCATTTCCTTTATAAATTCAGTTATCTTGTCAATGATTGAACCCATGAATTATGAGAACAGCGTTGTAAGCTGAGGAATCACCGTCTGTGCAATAATAACGATACCTGCACCTGCCATGAGCTGCTTCATACCCTGTGACTTTGCACCGGGATTATCGTTACCGTAACCCTCTAACAGATTGATAACACCCCATACGCCGACACCACCGCCGATTGCTGTTACTACTACCTTTAATCCTGTAATTGCTGTTGTAAAAAATGCCATTTTAAATAATCCTCCTTGTTTTCTGTAAAAAAATACGAGTCCTCTGACGAGCAGAGGATTTAACCTCATTTCTTTCCTAAAAATTGTCAATAAAAAAGGAGCTTTGAATGTTTCCGATTTTCAAAACTCCGTGTAACTTCTGGACACTCTGTCCAGAGGTTGATAGTTCCATATTCAGTTGTGGACTTCTGGACATTGTGTCCAGAAGTGTCATGCTTCGATAACTCCGGCATCAAAAACCTCATCCACCTTCATTTCAGGCTTTACTGTAAGCCTTGAAAGGTTCTTCACATATTTTTCAATGTCAAAAGCATTCTTCGCATCAAAATCGGACAGTAAATGATACTGCTTGTGTTTGGTAATGTCGAACTTATTGGAGAAGAACGGTCTTACACCTCTAAGCTGCATAATACACTTTCCACCATCCATGACCGCAATCTCGTCTTGACTCATAAGCTCTTTTCCGGTCTTTTGATAATTCAGACCGTAGGACTGCGATGTACCTCTTGTGTCAGAGGTATTATAAAGGTCAATGGTTTCTTTACCCAAAACTTCTGCCAGCTCTTTCAGCGTGGTCTTTTCCTTTCCACCAAGGAATAGTGTGGTATCACAGTTGCCCTCTATGGTATCTGCATTGTCCTTATAAATCGCTTTTAGCTGTGACTTCGACTGCAAAATAATAGAAGCTGAAATTTCCCTACTACGAATAGTGGCTATCAGCTTCTCAAACTTTGGTATCTGCCCGATGTTCGCAAACTCATCTAACAAGCAGCGTACATGAACCGGCAGTCTGCCATTATAAACATCGTCTGCCCTGTCACAGAGCAGATTAAAGAGCTGTGTGTACATAATTGATACGATGAAGTTGAAAGTATCGTCCGTATCGGAAATGATAACAAATAACGCTGTCTTTTCGTCCCCAAGCATATCCAGCTCAAGCTCATCATAGCTTGTCAAATCACGAAGCTCTTTAATATCAAATGGTGCTAATCTTGCACCACAGCTAATTAAAATACTCTTAGCTGTCTTACCTGAAACGAAATGTCAAGGACTTTTTAGTACCCCTACCATTCATTGCATGAAAA
>CAYUKO010000247.1:0-2864 GCA_964445375.1 uncultured Roseburia sp. | reverse complement strand
GCATGGTAGCCGACTCGCGCGGCACATCCCCCCACTCCCCTAAACCTGAATTTAGGACTGCACTGTTATATTTCAATATCCATAACTCTGTATTACTTCCAGATAAGGACTGTTTTGAATATCACAAGGTGTAACAAAAAGTCCCCCATCACTATCTAAATCAATGCCAGCCTGCTTATAGGCGTACCAGACAAGGTGAGCACAATGCGTTCCAGAAAGTGCTGCTTGTGCAATATCTGTTGCTTGAGCTTCCTGCTCATCACTGTCTGCACGTATCTCTTTGCCACTTAATCTTTCCCACAAACCAGCCTCCAATTTATATGGAATATCCACCAGATGGTTCCCTGCATAAGTCACAATACTTCCTATCCTGTCAGCATTTTTCCATTCCTCTTTTAACCGTAACACCAAAAAAGAAGGATACTTCTCCCATTCCTCTACCTGACACAAAGTCGTATTGGTTCCTAACATCACAGCTTCTAATACCAGCCCTTTTTCAGCATCTACTACTAATCCTGCATGCCCATTTCTCCAACCTAAAAAACGCGAATTCTTCGTAATCAGAATATCTCCGTCCTGAATATCTGCCAGTTTCATTCCTTTGGTACGATTACCATTTTCATCGGCTACATATTCACAAATGGTTAAAGGCGTACTACGAAAGCTTTCTACCTGAATCGGCGCATAATATGCCTCCTGATATTCTAAAATCTGCTGCCATTCTCCTTTCTCTATCAGAGAGTTTATTGTTCCTTTATTGATTCCTGTCTGCTCCGATATGATATTTAGCTGCTGATCACTCAGGCTCTCCTGTCTGACTATACTTTCTATATTCCTCCTTGGTACCTCTGGCATGATATGAGCTGTCTTTCTTGCCTCATTGGTCCAATTATAGAAAAGCAGCAGCATGGTACAAAGAACCAATACTGCTACACTCCATATCCGCTTTTGCTTCATTTACTTCACCGTCCATCATAATAAAAACGCCTGATAAATGTTTATACCACTTACCAGACGTTATTGTTATGATGAACAGATTATTGCATTTTATACAAAGATTGTTATGGACATTTACTTACTAATTCTTTTGCTGTCCAATATTCTTCAACCGTAATTTCATTTCCTTTGCAGGCAGTTTCAAGGTCTATTTCAAAGTTACGCATATTGGCTTCTATGCTTTTTACCAAACGTTGTGCATTTCCTTTTTCGATTCCTTTTTCAATTCCCTTATTAATTCCACGTTCCTCAATTACTTCACTTAAATTACACATTGTGTTCACTCTCCTCTCTATGTCCTGCGTCATAGAAATTCCATATTCTGATTCTATTATATCCTTCTTTTCCTTTCTTGTCATCTCTGAAGAAAGTAACGTTCCTAATAAACGGTGAAGTTTTGTTGTACTGCCGACCTGTGCAAGTTCTTTTGATAAACAAACCGTAATAACACTCATCAAATCATATCTTCCCTTGTCTTTTGGAAATTCCCCAACAATATCACGTTTTTGAATCGCATATTCTGTAATTGTATTTTCCGCATATTTCGGTGCATTCATACAAATCCATATGGAATAAACTTTCTTAATCTTATCATAATCATCCCCTGTAAATTCACACTCTTTCTGCGCAGATATTAATCTTGCTCCATAATAAATTCCTCTTGTAATGATGTCATATCCTGGGTAATACTCTTTCTGTGCCTCAATATCAATAATCAATTGAATCTTTTGCATTTTATCCGGTGTCAGAGCACGAAAACGAATATCATAAGTGATCTTTCCTTCGTTTGGCACTGTACTTTCCACGTTTTCACCTACTATTTCTGTGGCATTACTTTCACCTGGATTAACAGCAACCTCTGATATTTTCGGCATACCCTCTATCAATCCTACAACTTCTTCCGGTTTTAAACCTTGATACTCTTTGGCAACATGTATCAGAACATGCGCTAAAATAATCTTCTCACTAAGCAGCCATTTTACATTTTCATCATATTCTGCTTTCTTATCTGTTATATCAATTTTCTTTGCTACCTGATTCCTCTTTCGTTGTATCAATTCTCTTATAGCTCCTTTGGCTTATACTTCAAAGCTTTGTGATACACACATTATATTGTTAGAACAAATGTTTGTCAATTATTTTTTGTATATTTATTTTACAAAATAAAAACCTCTTGCACTTATCTTTCTTTAAATAAATACAAGAGGATATACTTCAAAACAGCCCCGAAAACTCTTAAACAATTTTCGGGGCTGTCCTTATTCTTTCTTATACAATTTTACATTATTCCATCTCTACATGATCCAAGTGCCAGATTTCATCAACATATTCCTTAATGGTTCTGTCGGATGAGAACTTACCTACGTTGGCTACGTTGAGGATAGCACTCTTAGCCCAGCCGCTTGTATTCTTATATGCAGCCTCTACCTTCTTATGAGCTTCTGCATAGGAACGGAAGTCCTTTAAGATGAAGTAACGGTCAGCCTTATCGGTACTCTGTGTATTTAAGAGGGAATTATACAATGAACGGAACAGCTCTCTGTCCTCTCCCTTTGTATAAGTACCATCTACTAATTGGTCTACAACCTTCTTGATATCTCTGTCGCTGTTATAGATATCCATTGGATGATAGCCGCCGAAGTTCTCGTAACGAATAACTTCGTCAGAGCTTAAACCAAAGATAAATGCATGATCCATGCCAACTTCTTCTACGATTTCCACGTTTGCACCGTCCATCGTACCAAGGGTAAGGGCACCATTTAACATAAACTTCATGTTACCGGTTCCGCTTGCTTCCTTACTTGCTGTTGAAATCTGCTCAGAAACATCTGCTGCCGCAAAGATAAGCTCTGCATTGGATACACGAT
>CAYUKO010000246.1:0-2925 GCA_964445375.1 uncultured Roseburia sp. | reverse complement strand
GCACCGCCAGGGGCTCGAACCCTGGACACCCTGATTAAGAGTAAGTATGTCTAGAATGAATTTTGTCGGACAAATTACGCTGCTGCAATTCTGATCCGGATTAAGTTTAAAAAAAATTGTAGGACAAATCGTATTATGCTCGTATTACGATTTTGAAAAATGTAATATGATTGTAATACCGCATATTGAAATTAGAATTTGCGTATGCTATAATATGCCTAGGCAAAAATGAAGCATAAGTCCATTGTGACAGCTAAACGAAAACCCCAAGAGTTGCCGCTCTTGGGGTTTTCTTGTCGATTACAGTTGACCAGACTGAGGATAGTTGTCGCTATTTAACTCTGTCTATCCATTTGCAAATGTAATAGGCTATTACACCAGCCGTAACAGAGCCTAAAAATGAAGCAAAATCCATAGTGACACCTCCCTCCTGTTGCCAGAATGGAAGGACAACAATAGTATAATAAAGCTAATGTCGATTTATGTCAATTACAACTGAAAAATGTCTATTGACTATTTTGGTCACACATGATAATTTTAAATTGTTACAATTTTCTTTTTTTACAACTTTTATTAGGCGTAAAAACAAGAAGGGACGTGCTGTTTTTTAGCACGTCCCTTTCTTGTTTTATTGATTATGTTCTGTTATCCAATCTTTGAGGCTGATGATTCCGGGGACGATGTATTAGTTCTTGGAAGAGCTTTTTGAATATCTTCTGCATGCTTTATTGTTAGGGGTTGTCCTATTTCGTTTGTATTTCGATATAATTCAACAAGTTTTTTTTCGTCTGCGGTTATTTCTTTTGGGGCATTTCCGGTAAGTAACCAGTCTGTAGATACTTCTAGTCTATTTGCTATTAATAGTATTTTGTCTGCTCCAGGTGTTTTTGTGTCCCAACGTCTTATTGAACCGTTCCCAAGACCTAATTCTTTTTCTAAAGTGCCCATAGTGGTTCCTTTTTGCTTACAAATTTCTTTTATCCGTTCTACTATTTGCATAATATCTCCTTAAATAAACTAGAATATGTTCTAGTTCTGTATTGACAACTAGCATATATTCTAGTATACTATATTTGTAGGACAGGGAGTCCTACAAAAGTTAACTTGACTAATTATTGTAGCACAGAATTACGCGTAATGAAAGATTTGTAGCACAGAGAAAGGGAAATTGTAACAGTGAAAATATTAGAATTAACAAATCAAGAAGGTGAAAAACGCTATTATTCAGGATTTTATTGTGAACCGTATATATGCTGTAATGTTATTCGTTATTTTGTAAGAGGTCAATATTATGATTCAGTACGTAAATTTGATGTGTCAGATATTTTGTTCTCTTCAGCTGATATGTGTGTAGCAATGGAAAAGTGTTTAGGATATGCAACAAAATTATCTGAACAATCTGATGTTGAACCAGAAGATCCTTTATTTGTTGTGTATTTTCATCAGATGGAGACAGGAGCGTGATAGGTATGACTATAAAAGATGCGACAGTAAAGAAGTCTATCCGTTTACCGGCAGAGCTGGTAGAGTACATTGAAAATTGTGACGGAAAGAATTTTAACAGTAAATTAGTAAGTATACTGAACGAGTTCCGTGATGGTGATGAATGCCGTACACGTAGAATTGCAGAGTATGATAACTTGATCCAGGAACGCCGAATCAGATTGTCTGAGTTAAATAAAAAAGTTAACGGTGCTTCTATGTTGGTCAATCGCCTGCAGGTGTTTTGTTCCTCAGCCGAAGCAGCCGGACTATTGGAAGAACCAGAAAACACTACATCTAGCATAGAGGAAAGAGAACCCATTCCATTTGCTTAGAGATAGAAAAGAGAAGATAGAAAGGAAGAACGACCAAGTCGATAATGTAGATTTGCCCTAGAAAAGGTTGTAAATCGCAACCGTGTAAAAAAGGGCAAATCTACATTTTAGACGCGGTAGGCGGGGTCCGAAGGGGGGCAGCCCCTCGAAATAAAACACTAGAAAACCTAGGCAGCTTCGGCAGAGGAACAGAACACCAGGCAGGCGATTCGGTAATAGAAGCAGATTCGGCGTTCCTGGATTGAAGATGCTAATATAGCAGGATATTATGACGATTAAATAGAATTTTGAGAGGAAACAATGTGAAAGTAGAATTAGTAAAAGCTGTAGAAGTTACGAATGTATTTGGAGATAGAAAACTATATGATTTATTTCTGCTTGTACCGTTTTTTAATCAGCTTCCATGTGTAGAGCAGTATTTTATTTATGGACGCGTTTCTGATGATCCGAAGGTTTTAGAACCGGTTAGGATTATAGATGATCGTGTAGATGCTTTGACTTTTTGTCAGCAGCTTAATGAGTCCAGGAAGGAGATTAGTATTGATGTCAATTGAGCTTGTGAGTTCGGAAGATCTGACACAGGAAGAAATACAGAATAGTCTGGAGTTCTGGGAATTGTACCGACAGCAGTCGATACAGACAAATGACATAGCGGAATGTGAAAGAGCCTGGGGACATATCAAAGCCCTGCGGCAGTTATCCGATAAACTTCCGTCCGGGGAAGCTTCCCTCTCTGGCTCTTTGGAAGAGTCCCGCCGGAGGCACAGAAACTTTCGGCAGTCGATACATAGAGCGGCGGTTTTTGCGCGTACAATGCTGCAGCGAAAACGGAAAGCTTAGTTTTTTTCTGGCTCCCCGTTTTCGTCGAAAAGACGGCGCGCGCAAAAATTCGGGAAGTCAAGCGAACCGTGGAATACCGCAGGACGCCGCATGGCGGTCGAGGATATGCCGCGAAAGTCGCTTTACTTCCCGGAAGCAAACGGACATGAGCCGGAATTAGACGAAAACAACCGCAGGCGCAACGCGCAACTGCGGAGCTGACAGCAAGGAGTTTTATAAGCTGTGAATTATTTAATGTTACTATGGGTCATATTGGTACTTATATATG
>CAYUKO010000245.1:0-2948 GCA_964445375.1 uncultured Roseburia sp. | reverse complement strand
GTGTATATGAGATTATGACAATGACACCGGCATTGAAGACGATGATTAGTAAGCGTGAAGGTGCCGAGCGTATAAAGGAACAGGCGATGCAGGAAGGAATGAGAACCTTACGAATGAGCGGTTCCGAGTATGTACTGGATGGAACGACATCTTTTGCAGAGTTGGTTAAGATATCATTTGACGTTTAGAAAGGCATGGTTAGAAAATGGCAAAGTTTGGTTATGAAGCCATCAATAAGGTTGGAAAAGAAGTAAAAGGAACAATCGAAGCAAGTGACCAGAGAGAAGCGGCAAATAAGCTCAAAAGTCAGGGACTGATAGTTGTTGCGGTAAAAGAGCAGGGTTTTCTGACGCAGGATATCAACATACAGATAGGTGGTTATCCGACACCACGTGATTTAAGCGTTATGTGCAGACAGTTTGTCAGCATGAATAAAGCGGGGGTTACCATTCTGGATACCCTTCGCATGTTGTATGAACAGACTGAGAATAAGCGTTTGAAGGATGCCTTGAAGGAGGTTCGCGTCAGCATTGAAAAGGGCGATACCCTTGCGCAGGCACTAGCAGACCACCCGAAAGTATTTCCGGATCTGATGGTTAACATGGTAGCCGCCGGGGAAGCGTCAGGAACGCTTCATATCGCCATGGAGCGAGTATCCGTTCAGTTGGAACGTTCCAGTAAGACACAGGCGCTTGTAAAGAAGGCAATGATTTACCCGATTGCGGTATTATGCGTAGCAATTGTTGTAACGATTGTTATGTTAGTCGTAGTTATTCCGTCCTATGAAAGTATGTTTGCTGATTTGGGAACGGAGCTTCCAGCAATTACGAAGTTCTATGTGGCAATGAGTGATGTCATAATCAATTATTGGTTTATTATCGTGCCTGTCATAGCCGCCAGCGTAATAGGAATTGTTAGCTTTGCAAAGACCGATATCGGTAAGCATGTATTTGGAAAGCTTGCACTTACGATACCGATTTTCAAGAATCTGACCATAAAATCAGCAGCTTCGCAAATGGCAAGAACCTTAGGAACCTTGATAGGTTCAGGCGTTTCCATGGTAGAGGCAACGGAGATTGTTTCCGGCATTATGAAAAATGTGTACTTTAAAGAAGCCTTAAAAGATGCATCGGAGCAGGTATCCATTGGTATGCCCCTGTCACGCCCCTTAGAAGAATGTGGGCTGTTTCCACCTATGGTATATCACATGCTTCGAATCGGTGAAGAATCAGGAAGTACCGAGGAAATGCTGGATAAGCTTGCAGATTATTATGATGAAGAAGTGGAAATGGCAGTACAGTCTATGACAGCCGCCATGGAGCCGATGATTATCGTAGTACTTGCCGTTGTAGTAGGCGGTCTCGTAGCCGCATGTATGGCACCAATGTTAACGATGTATACAGCATTGGATGCAATGTAAACGAATTATCCGTTTTGTACAAAAGTACAAAGCGTATAAGATAAATGTAATTTATTAACTAATCACCAAAATGGTAAAATGAAAAACATTTACCCAATTTACCCAAAAAGAGGAGAAAAGGAGAAGTGAGTCCAATGAATCACGAAACAAACAAGAAACTTAATAACAAAGGTTTTTCCCTTGTGGAATTAATCATCGTAATTGCTATTATGGCAGTACTTATCGGTGTACTTGCACCTCAGTATTTAAGATACGTTGAAAGATCCAGAGTGTCAACAGACCAAGATAATATTGCAGCAATAGAAAGTGCATGTCAGGTGTGGGGGGCAGAAACAGATCTTACTTTAGCTAATTTATTTACTGCTGGTACTCATACAATCACTCTTACTAGAGATGCAGCTCCTGTTTCTCCAGATGCACAGATTGTAGCAGCACTTAACAATGCTGGATTGCCTGTTGATACACAGCTTCAAAACAGACAGACAACGGCAACTTGTACAATTACTGTTACGGTAGCAGCAGATGGAACAATTACAGTAGGGAATGACTGGCCATAAGGTAAAGCTGGTAGCCCAATATTCTATTTAATTACTTTAACATATGAAATTTTTGAGATTGTTAGGGTAATGAAATTTACAACACTTGATATGATGAAAGGACACTCCCATGCTCCCAACTATATTATTCTCAACCTTTGTATTCCTTTATGGAATCGTCATCGGTAGCTTCTTAAATGTATGTATCTATCGATTACCGAAAAAAGAAAATATAGTGACAACCAGATCCCACTGCATGCAGTGTGGCTATCAGCTTAAGTGGTACGATTTAGTGCCGCTCTTTAGCTGGCTGGTTCTTGGGGGCAGGTGTCGTAACTGTAAGGCCAAAATATCCGTTCAGTACCCCATCATTGAGGCACTGAACGGAGTTTTGTACCTGGTGGTATTTGCGCGCTTTGGAGTAAGCATAGAATGCTTGCTTTTTTGCCTGCTTGTAAGTGCCCTGCTTGCCTTAAGCGTCATCGATTTTCGAACCTATGAGATCCCTTTTGGGATGAATGTCTTTATTGCAGGACTTGGACTGGTACGTATCCTGACAGATTGGTCAAACTGGGCAGAATATGTAATCGGTTTTTTTGCTGTCAGTGCTGTTTTATATGTGCTCTATCTGTTAACCCAAGGAAAGGGAATCGGTGGAGGCGATATTAAGCTTATGGCGGCAAGTGGACTGTTGCTTGGCTGGAAATGTAATATCCTTGCCTTTTTATTAGGCTGTATCATAGGCTCTATCTGTCATGTGATTCGCATGCGCGTAACGAAGGCAGACCATGTTCTTGCACTTGGACCATATCTCTCTCTAGGGATATTGATTAGTGTATTATGGGGCAATGACCTGATTGGTTGGTATTTTTCCATGTTGCAATTTTAATTCGTAGAAGGAAGAACATGATACAGAAGTGAAAATCCATTTGCGAAGCAAATTTAGCATGGATTTTTCATCGTAATTATGAAGGTACTGAATAATTACGAAT
>CAYUKO010000244.1:0-2964 GCA_964445375.1 uncultured Roseburia sp. | reverse complement strand
AGGTTTTATGCGACCTGCGAGGTGTTTTTTGAAAATGCAACTGTCAAACTCCCGGCTTGTTTTTTGCTATAGGGTTATATTATAATATAACTATAAAGTTTACATAAAAAGGAGAATTCTATATGCAAAAAGAAAACTGGAAAGCGTTGCTTCCAATCGGTGTGTTTTTATGTTTGTATCTGGGACTTGGTATTTTATTTGAGTATGTGTTAAAGATTCCGATGGGCTTTTACAACATTCCTATCGTTGTTTCCTTCCTGGTTGCACTGCTCGTTGCCTTCCTTCAGAATCCAAAGCTAAAATTCGATGATAAGCTTGAAATCATCGCAAAAGGTGTTGGCGATAAAAATATTGTTACGATGATACTGATCTTCTTAGCTGCCGGTATTTTCGTTGGTGTGGTAGGCAGAAGCAGTGCCGAAAGCGTTGCTTATTTCCTGCTCTCTATCATTCCACCACAGTTTGCTGTTATCGTCTTATTCGTAGTAAGCTGTTTTGTTTCTATTGCTATGGGAACTTCGGTTGGAACCATTACTCTGATTACTCCAATCGCAGTAGCCCTGGCCAATGCTTCCGGCTTTCACGCAGCACTTTGTGTTGGAACTGTAATGGGCGGTGCTATGTTTGGTGATAATCTTTCCTTTATCTCTGATACTACCATTGCCGCATGTAATGGTCAGGGTTGTGCCATGAAAGATAAATTCCGTACCAATCTGTGGATTGCAATGCCTGCTGCCTTTGTAACACTGATTATCATTGCTGTTATGACAATCACTACAGATGTAAACAGTTCTCTTAATCTGGAATATAATCTGATTCAGATCATTCCTTATCTACTGGTTCTGGTGGGTGGAATTATTGGTATCAACGTATTTGTCGTATTATTAATTGGTATTGCATCCGGTGCAATTATCATGCTTGCCACTGGTGCAACACAGGCTACTGCATTACTTGCAAATATGGGTTCTGGTGTTTCCGGCATGTACGAAACGATTATGGTTACGATCTTAGTATCTTCTATCTGTGCTTTGATTCGCGAATATGGCGGATTCCTTGCAATCCTTAACTTCATCAAACGCGTTTTCAAGAATCAGAAAGGTGGCCAGCTAGGAATCGGTCTTTTAGTAGGTGCTATGGACATTGCTACTGCAAACAATACGGTTGCTATCGTTATGGCAAATCCAATTGCAAAGGAAATTTCGGAAGAATATGACATCACCCCTCAGACAACAGCATCCATTCTGGATACCTTCTCCTGTATCTTTCAGGGAATTATCCCTTATGGTGCTCAGATGTTAGTTGCCATTTCGGCTGCTGCAGAGCTTGGCTGTGAACTTTCCGCATTTGACATCATGCCAAACCTGTTTTATCCGTTCATGCTGTTTATCAGTTCTATGATTACGATTTTCTTTGTATCGGAGAGGAAAGCAAATTCATAACAAAAAAATTTTCAGATTTCACAAAGCAGGAAATATCCCTGTTTTGCTGCGACCAATATTTTATCCACCTAAAAGGACAAAGAAGCCAGTTCACAAACCAGCTTCTTTGTCCATATTTTTATCCTTCAATTGCGATATACTTCTTTGCTTCCAATAAGAACTCCCGACTACAATCGTACTTTCTATCACTATTATTGCAAATGGTACACAAACCTCCTGCATATAGTTTTCCACATCCGCCATATTTTTCATAATGGAAATACACACTAGACACAATACAGCGTCCATCATACTGATATATGGTATTATTCCATAGCTTTGTTCTTTCTTTGCTGCAGCAACAAGACTTCCTATACAAATTCCAAACTCAAGCAGCACAAGAATCATAAACTGAATATAACAAAAAGATCCTAATCGATGCATAGGTATCCATACCGGATACTTTCCAGAATAACACCAATAAATACAGACGCTTTGCAAACCAATGACGTAAAACAGCCCTAAAATTCCTAAACAAAAAAAACATTTTATATCCTTTTCTCTTCGTCTCACAATAGAATAGTCGGATTGAATCAAATGCACCACGCTCATTCCTACTGGCAATACTACATAATATACCTCTGTTGGAATACTACCATACTGACTCATAACCATCAGCATTCCTGCTATTACAAAAGCAAATAATATCCCCACGATAACAATATTTCTCTTAGCAAATGCAAACTTTACCTTTCGCATGTGATTAATCTGCTCTATATCCGATTTCTGCGTTATGAATTCCGTTTCCTGCATTTCCTTTAAAAGTTCCCTACAATCGGTACATTCCGAAATATGTACTTCCACAAGTTCTTTCGAAGCTTCTGAACAGATTCCATCCAGATAAGATGGCATTAAATCCTTAATTACATCACAAGTTATCCTATTCATCACGCATCCTCCTTTTTAACAGCAGTTCTTTTCCTCGGTAAAAATTCACTCTCGCCCAGTTCTCACTTTTCCCCATTATGTCACCAATGTCACGAAAGGATAAATCACCAGTAATGCGTAAATACATAACTTCTCTCATATTTTGTGGAAGTTTCTGCATCTCTTTGAGTACATCAAGAAGCTCAATCCTGGACATCACCAAATGTTCTGTTGTGTCTTTCTGCTCTGATTGCTCCTCATGCTCCATCTCCAATGGTATCTCGCGCTTTGTCTTTCTTATGTGTTGATAAAAAAGATGCTTTGCTATCTGACAAAGCCAACTGGAAATCTTACAGCTTCCATCATATCGCTCTAATGACCGATATGCCTGAAAAAAAGTTTCCTGCGTTAATTCTTCCGCCAAGCCACTGTCATGGCATAATGAGAATAAAAAGTGATACACGATTCTTACATTTTGTTTATAAAGTTCTTCCATGTGTACCCCCTTTCTACTCATATATCCATTTCAGCTATCATTCGTTACAGACTTTTAGAAATTAATTCAAATTCAGGTTTTGCGTGTGAAAGTGAGCCATGCACAGATGAGCCGAATTGGCTG
>CAYUKO010000243.1:0-2976 GCA_964445375.1 uncultured Roseburia sp. | reverse complement strand
CCCCACGTGGACTACAGCTTTATCCAAGCTGCCAGGCTCGATGCCCAGTTAAGACCTCTAATGAAATGGAAGTTTAACCTGCTCCATCTGCAGCCCAACTTTTAACGATGCTCTTACATCGGGAACATTTCTGCTCTTACTTACATTATACCCTATCTCGCCTAAAAATCAACCTCAATCTGCATTTTCCATTTTTTTTAGAAAATTAGCAAATATTTTGCATATGCAACGAACAACGTATCATAACTATGAAACATGGAAAAGAAAATTGCCTTTAGGATTAGCTATTACACTAGCTCAATTTTATAATGTCTCTTTGGTCGTAAATTGGTCGTAAATCTTGACTTTCAATCTCCGAAACCCTTGATTTTACTGCATTTATTTGTCCAAACTCTTCATCGTCGGGATTTTAGGTCAGTTTAATTTATTATAACCCTTTTCCCTTTAATGAGCCGTTTTTCAGTAGGATTTTCTACTTATGATAACGCATTAGAATAGATTAATCCACTCTAATTTGTCGTACTTTTGTCGTACAGCACACATTTTGTCGTACTCAGTCAGCCCCACTGGACTCTTTCCTAAAATACATTTAATGTGTGTGCTAAATTGTTCATTGATTCTTGCTTCTTCATGTCGGTAACTTCCGCATATATATCCATGGTTGTTTCAATATTTGCGTGTCCCATAATGGACTGAATTACCTTCAAATTTGTTTCTACCTCACAAAGCCTAGAGCAAAAGGTGTGTCGCAAATGATGACATGAAAAATGTGGTATTAACACCGGCTCCCTTCTTTCTTTGGCAGCCTTTACTACTTCATCTGCGTTGTACGATTCATATATACGCTTGATTGTCCGATTAACTGCTTGGGGATTATGGACATATCCAAAGCGGTTCATAAATATAAAACCACTCATTCCATCAATCTCCGTTTCATTAAATCCGTTTTCCTTCTGATCCTCCAGCTCTGCTTGGAGGGCATCGTAAACCGCATCTATCATCGGAATATTGCGTATACCTGCTTCTGTCTTGGGGAGAGATATAGAGAATGTACACATAGCGTGGTTTTTATATTCTGTGCTGTAATACACCAAGCTGTGATTTATGCTAATCATACGCTTTTCAAAATCAACATCTTGCCACCTAATCCCTATTGCTTCGCCAATACGACACCCCGTTCCCAAAAGAAATTTGAACAATGGTGTCCAATGAAAATAAGTGGGATTATTCTCTATGTAGTTCATAAAGGCTCTCTGCTGCTCTACTGTTAACGCGTGTCTTACACCGTGGTTTCTTCCCGGTTGCTTCTTTACCTGTGCCATAACCCCATCACTAGGATTGACACGGATAATATTGTCTCGCACTGCAAGTTGAAATGTTGGGTGTAATACCGTATGTATCGTTTCCAATGTATTGACCTGTATTTTCTTTTCCTTCAGCAAGTGCTGGTAGAACTGCAATACATCTGAATACTTTACTGATGAGATTTTCTTTTTACCAAATCCCTCTCGAATAAAACGATTGTACATATAAATGTAATTTGTTCTGGTTGTTCCTCTCAGCTCTGACTTGGTAGATATATACCTGTCAAACACAAAATTAACTGTCGAATTACCCGCTGCATATACATCCAATCCATCAAGCTGGTCTTTAACCAACTGTTCCTCTCGTCTGCGTAGCTCCATAATATCCTTGGAATAAATGCTCCTACGCTTTCCCTCCGGGTCAGTATAAGTATATACATACTTGCCATCACAGCTACGCTGCGTTTCGCCTTTTCTTAAAACTCTTCCCTTGTTATCCTTTCTTGATTGTGCCATCTCTACTCCTTTCTCAAGGAAAGAGATTTCGTACTAACTACATAGGTTCATCCATTGCATACTGCAACTCAATTCCCTTTTGTAGCACCTGTGTTATGGTCATGTCATGTTTGGACGCATACTCTTTAAGCCTTGCAGTTTCTTCCTCAGTCAGCTTCAAACCTATAACTTTCTTTTTTGGGTTCTCTGACTTCGGTCTGCCTGTCTTTGCCATGATATGCACCTCCCATTACACTAACCATTATATTTTCGGTTTAACCAAAAGTCAAGCAACACTTTTGGTTGTACGGAAATTCTTTCCTCAAAATTCTATTACTTCACTCGAAATGACTCAAGATACTGGTCAAATACATCAAGGTCTACAAGCACCATTCTATCAATCTTCAAAATGGCACCTGCATCTTTCGCAAGGGATTGAAACTTATTCATCCCCATGCTGTACATCTCTGCCCCCTCTTTGTATCGTACTAAACGCTTCTTATTTATTGCCTTTGGTATCCTTTGCATCAAAAAACCTCCTTAATTTAACACACAGCTTTATCAGCTAATAGATAAGTAGAAATAGCTCTGCTCATTTATTAGCTGATAAAACTGCAATACAGGTGGCAGTTCATTACGCTGCCCACATCGGTCTTGCACCGTCAAAATATTGACCGGATTACTCCGGAAGTATCATTATTATGGGTATGCTTCATCGCCCTGTGTAACTGCTACACATTTTGCCAAATTCTTCTCGCTCCACACCTTAGCTTCAATACAATTTTTCAGTATTTCCTCACATTCACTCCGCACAAAAAAGAGCAGGTGTATCATGGCGAACCTGCCTAGTGGCTCCGCATACCCTCATGTCCTGTATGCAAAAATATTCAGTTGTCAAGGTACACTTAGCCTAGCTCCAGTCAGTGCGTGGAAAGGGACACCTTCAACCAGCCACTAAGCTACTTTAAAAGCTAATATCTTCGTAATCAGCTTTGTTTCTAATCTGCGACGCAAGGTTTCATCAACGCAATAGTGCGGATTACCATACTCATCATAGAGTTTTCTTGTAGCCAGAGCTGCAATATAACCTTCATAATGCTTCAAAACCACATTGATTGCTTCCACATCGCCGGAAGCCGCTGCCGCAATGATATGGTAAGGCAGCAATTTTGAACAG
>CAYUKO010000242.1:0-3233 GCA_964445375.1 uncultured Roseburia sp. | reverse complement strand
TTTTCAGACTTCTCTATATATTGATTTTTTACTCCTTCTTCCTCCAAAATCTAGTTTTTCGTAATTTACGCCATTTTACTTATTCTATACCAATATGCACTTTTTCACTCCAAATTTGTCTCAAAAGAAAAGTAAAATCCATTTCATAAACCAGGGGTTGATATAACATTCCGACAGAATTCCTAAACATAATAGCACTAAAACAGTAACAAACCATTTTATCTTTTCATAAATATTTTTCACTTTGTTACATGTTATGTTAATATCCTTATGGTAATATTTTTTGTCACTTGCAAGCTTCCTATTCAGCAACTTCACAAATGCCAGAAAATAGAAAATGCCATGTGGCAGCAGTATAAAAATACAGTAAAATACTCCTAATATTCCATACTGATACATTGCTGCAAAAAACAAAATCCCCAGTTGAAATCCTGCAATTCCAAGCAAACCATAGAGACAACAACCTGCCCATACACTCATCGAACAAAACAGCACAAACAAAATCTGCTTCATCCGAGTCTCTATGATAAAAAAGAGATATCCGCTCTGATTCATGGCAAAGTTCTTCAACGGTTCGAGATATTGCCGTGATAACAGTCCCGCGTCCGTTATTAGCTGTTTTCCTGTAAAATAAAAAAACACTAATCCGAGAAAGAATCCTGTCATAAAAACAAGAATCTTACTATCCGGAATCGTGTTTTTTGCCTTATATCTTGTACTATATGCCATACTGGTCAAATCGTTCATATCATATCTAATTATTCGTACCGTTTCTTCCTATCCCTACTTGTCAGCGCATACGAATATCTGCTCATCATTTTATACATGATATGCCTTATTTGACATATTTATTCTTATAGGCTAGAATTGCTGCTATTGTCTTAGAATCCTCTATGGTTCCTGCATATATCATTTCCTCTAGTTCCTCCAATGTATATGCTTTCACATTCACGAACTCATCCTCATCAAGATGCTGCTTGCCCTTTTTCAATTCTGTTGCAAGATAGATGTCAATCTTCTCATTGCAAAAGGCTACCGTTGTTCGAATCGTAATCAATGGTTCGATCTTGCCACAGGTATAACCCGTTTCCTCTTCTACTTCTCTTGCCGCTGCTTCTATCGTTGGTTCATCAGGGTTCAACCCGCCAGCTGGAATCTCTAAGGTAAATCGATCAAGAGCATTTCGATACTGTGATACCATAAGCAAACGTCCGTCATCTAAAACTGCTACTGCCGCCGCTGCACCATTATGACCTACAAAATCATAGATAGCTGTTTTGCCATTTGGAAGTTCAATTGTGTCCTTATAGTATTTTGTGATGAACCCTTCACATTGAAGCTCTCTCTTTAAACGTTTTGTTGCTATGTCTTTCATGTCCTTTTCCCCTATTCGTTGTATTTATTTCGTTTTACCCACAGTTATGGATTTAATTCACCCGCAATTTGTAATTCGTTTTCCGCTTCTTCTATCGTTGGAAACATTAACAAACACCTCTTATTTGAATGTTATTTTAAAATATTTTTCATTATACTATATTTGGAGGTTTGATGCTATATCAATTGCGTCGGTAATCTTAAATCGCTTCACTTCTTCCGTCGTCAATTCTGTCAGCTGTTTACCGCATTCGCTTGCATACCTAGACATCATAAGCAAATTCACATGACATGATGGTGCAGTAGCATATGGATTAGGCTTTTCATAATAGTTCTGCTGTAATGTTTCATTTTCTAAAAACCTAGGTTTCATTCTAGTCATAACAATATATCTCCAACAACTTTCCTGCTTACCAGTTCCTTCACCTGTTCCACCGTAAATCCAAAATACTTTACAATTTCTTCTTCCTGCACTTTCCCATCTTGTAACAATTTCAATGCAATCTCTTGCTTTTCCCTATTTATCAAATCTTCCATCACTTTACTCATATTGTCGTATTCCTTCCGATTCAAAAAAACTCATATAAAATCAGCCACAATAAATGAAAAGTATATCAGTATCCTACTGACATACTTTTCACCACTTACCACTATACTAATACAGAATTTTCTTCTTTAAATGCCTTATATTCCTCAACAGTTATATTCTCAATCTTACATGCTTCTTCCATAGAGAAATTATGCTCCTCTATCAATTTGTCTGCCGCATCCACCAATCTTTTTAATACATAATTATTAAAAGTATTACTCATCTTCTCAACACCTTCCTTATCCTCTTTGAAATAGTTTACTCGTTTCTGAAAGTTCTTAAACTTCGAATTCGTAATCTTCTTCTGCATAAAGCATTGCATAAGCTCTGCTATTTCTGTTCCATCGTCAACAGTGGTATTAACATATATCTCATGCAATCCATTATCCACCATTCCACCCGTTTCTTGTATAGTCGGTTCTACATGGTAAATAGTTTTGCCTTGTTCAAACATATCAAATCTCGATATGTATATTACATATAAATCCGGAACTTTCTCAAAATGCACTCCAGTATCTGTTATATTTGCAGTTACACAAGACGCATTATATCGTACCCTTCTCAAATGATTATCATCATCTGCAATCTGAACTTCCACATTATAAAATTTCTTTGTATCACTTTCACATAATGCATCCAGTCGCACAGAACGTCCTTGCAAATTCTTAATATCCTTCTGCGGAATCACTTTTACTATTTTTACTGACTTATCCTGTAAAATGACTTGTAATATTTCCTCCATTGCTTTTATATCTTCTGCTATTTTTTCAAAAAAGCAATCATCAAGGGGAACCAAGTCCTTTACCATTTCTTTTGCTGTTTCGTAATTCATTTTATCCTCTTATCTCTATAAGTAAATATAGTATAAGCTGATAACAAATGACATACCTTATAATACCGCTTTTGTTATCGTTATTATACTATATTTTTGGTCTACATGCTACATCAATTACCATAGGCAATCATAAGCACCACCTCCCAAAATATCGCACAGAACAAGATTTTTCTGTACTTAAAAAACACTTCTACTTCGTACTCAAAATTTACTCAAAAATTGGAAATTAATACGTGAATATACGTTAAGATATGTGAATTTAATAATAGACTATATATGATTGAAAAAACCGCCAAAAACCGTATTTTTACGGTTCTTAGCGGCTTAATTTCTTTGCATTTAAACTTCGTATGGATTATTTTGCATAATCTACGACACGTGATTCTCGAATGACATTGACTTTAATCTGTCCCGGATACTCTAATTCAGCTTCAA
>CAYUKO010000241.1:0-3251 GCA_964445375.1 uncultured Roseburia sp. | reverse complement strand
TAATAAAAAGACAAAATAATGGATTAATAAAGGTTATAACAGGTATTAGAAGATGTGGAAAATCTTATTTGTTAAATACTCTCTTTTATAATTATTTGTTAGAGAACGGTGTAGATAAGGAACATATCATTCGTTTTGCATTTGATTCCGCAGATGATCTTCACCTTATCGGAGAAAGTCTTATTAGTGTAGAGAAAGAAAAAAGAGGTGTAAACCCAGAGTTATTTATGGAGTATATTCGCTCTCAAACATCTGGTGAAGGGAAATATTATTTACTTCTAGATGAGGTGCAATTACTCGATTGCTTTGAATCTGTTCTGAATGGATACTTGCGTAAGGATAATATGGATGTGTATGTCACTGGAAGTAATGCAAAGTTTTTGTCAAAGGATATTATCACTGAATTTGCAGGGCGTGGTGACGAAATTCATATGTATCCATTAAGCTTTGCGGAATTTATGTCTGTGTATAAAGGAGATAAGTATGAAGGTCTGTCCGAATACATGCTCTATGGTGGGATTCCGCTTGTAGTTCTGCGAGAGGGCGCAAACGAAAAAGCAGCCGCATTACAAAATCTGTTTGATGAAATCTATATCACAGACATATTCAAGAGAAATAAAGTTAAGAACCAAGGTGAGTTGGAAGATTTGTTGAATATCTTATCTTCTGCAATCGGTTCTCTTACTAATCCGGAAAAATTGAAAAATACATTCAAGACAGTTAAAAAGTCAAGTATTACAGCGAAAACAATCAAGAAATATTTAGATTATTTTGAAGATTCATTTTTGATAGAGTCTGCTCAAAGATATGACATCAAGGGTAAGGCTTATATTGAAACTCCAAAAAAATATTATTTTTCAGATTTGGGACTTCGTAATGCACGAATAAATTTTCGACAGTTTGAGCAGACACATTCTATGGAGAATGTTATTTATAATGAGCTTCGCATGCGTGGATATAGCGTAGATGTAGGTGTTGTACCAATTGCAGAAAAGGATAAAGATGGAAAAGTAGTTCGAAAAGCTTTGGAAGTGGATTTTGTATGTAACCTTGGCTCGGCAAGATATTATATCCAGTCCGCATATTCTCTTCCGGATGAAGCAAAGAGAAATCAAGAGATAAGACCATTTAGAAAAATAGATGATTCCTTTAAGAAAATTGTAGTGACAAAAGATATTGTACCAATGCATTATGATGAGAACGGAATTTTGACAGTGAACATTTATGAGTTTTTGCTTAATCCGGGAAGTATTAACATGTGATAAAATAATTAGGGGTGAGTAATATGTATCGAATTGGAATTTGTGATGATGAAATAGCGTTCTGCACAGAAATAGAAGAATATGTACGAGAATATGCAGAGAAAGAAAAAATAACAGTTGAGATAGAGATATTTACCAGTGGTGAAGCACTCTTTGAAACGATGAATCATGAAAATACCTTTGACCTGCTATTTCTTGATATAGAGCTGGGAGGAATCAATGGTGTAGAGGTCGGACACAGACTGCGTGAAAAGGTAGAAAATGAAGCCATGCAAATCGTATATGTTTCATCCAAGGAAAGTTATGCCATGCAGCTTTTTCAAATAAGACCTTTTGATTTCCTGACAAAACCGGTAAATATGGAAAAAATATCAAAAGTGATGTCTGAATACAAGAGACTGTTTATAGATAGAAATATGTTTTTCTCATTTCAAGTAGGAAAAAGTACATATAGAATATCAGAAAATGAAATTCTGTATTTTCAATGTGAAGGGAAGAAAATACAGATTATTACTACGAAAGATAAAAGAGAATATTATGGAAAGATGGCAGATGTAGAGAAACAGATTTCGATGAATAAATTCTGTGTAGTTCATAAGTCATATATTGTGAATATCAATTATGTGTCGGAATTCTGCCCTGATGAGGTGGTTATGTGTAACGAAATTAGAATTCCGATTAGTCAGTCAATGAGGAAAAAAGTAAGAGAAAAGATATTAGAGTGGAACATACAGGGAAGAGAGTAGACAGGTAATTTATGAATGTTTTTGAGATAGTCGCAGATATAATCTTTTATATACTTAGCATATATGTTGATATTCGATATATTAAGCTGTTTTTAAGACAAAAGGAGAATAGTTCTATAAAGGTAAAATTGCTATGTGCAGTGGGATTTGTAGTAAATTGGTTAGTTTATCAGTTTATTCCAATCTCCTTTTTAATAACAATCTCTGGTTTTGGTGCGGTACTATTAATTGCAATTTTTAATTATAAGGGTAATTTGCTTGAAAAAGTACTAGTGGTAGGCTTAAAAATGGCATTAGCAGTAGTATTGGAAGGAATTGTATGGAGGTTTTTAGCTTGGATAAATGGTGAATATTTCAGTGAGGCACTAGGTGGTTTAATGTCAAATCTGTTATTACTATTAATTGCTGTGACATTGGAAAGATGCATTAGATTTGATAAAGAAGTAAGGCTTTCATGGGGAAGCTACTTTAATATGATTATTGTTTCAGTAGGCGGTATCATTCTTGCGGAAATATTAACTAATATATCCAGTGTATCTAATCACTTAGTGATTTTCGGATTATGCATAATATGCATTATGAACATAGGAACCTATTATATGTATGAAAAGGTTTATGCTGCGTACAGAGAAAAAATGATAAAAACTGTTTTAGAGAAGCAAATTTTGATGTATCAGAATCAGTTTCAAATGATTCATGCAGCTAGGCAAGATATGAAGCAGTTGCGGCATGATATGAAGAATCACTTTTTGTTATTGGAAGGTTATTTGCATAAAGGGAAATACACAGAGGCACAAGAATACATAGGGCAACTGGCAGAAAAGGCAACTTCATCAAAGGAATATGTCAATACAGGAAATGATGAATTGGATAGTATTTTGAATTATCAGTTGGGAAGAGCCGAAAATCTACAATGCGAAACGGATGTAAAAATCGAAGTTCCTAAAGAACGATTTATGTCTGATTTTGATTTAAATATGCTGTTAAGTAATTTGATGGATAATGCATTGGAAGCGATAGAAAAAACAGAAGAAAGAGTATTAACGGTTAGAATAAAATATATAAAGAGAATGTTATATATCAGTGTATATAATTCTTATGATGGCAATGTGAAAAAGAAGGGAAGTAAATTACTGACAACAAAAATAGAAAAAGAAGAACATGGAATTGGCACGACATGTATTCAAAGTATTATAGACAAATATCAGGGAGAAATGACAATACAGACATCAGAGGATATGTT
>CAYUKO010000240.1:0-3263 GCA_964445375.1 uncultured Roseburia sp. | reverse complement strand
GTCTTAACTGGGCATCGAGCCTGGCAGCTTGGATAAAGCTGTAGTCCACGTGGGGGACTTAATAATTTCCACGTCGTATAGGTATCTTAACTGGGTACCGAGGCTGACAACCAGCAGAAAACTCTTTTTATAAGAAATTTTTTGAGGAGTGTGTTTTATCACACTCCTCTTTACGTATGAGGCAGAAATGGCAACAAAGGCAGACAAGAAAAATGCAATAAGACAAGAAATTATAGATTCAGCAGCTATATATAGTCATAACTTGGCAGGTAAAGTGTTTTTGTATGTATATGGTGAAGAATTTTTTGAGGTATCCTTTCCGGTAGATCATTTTCTGCATTTGACAGGGGTAGAAACAAAATTATCAGCTAAGGATTTTTATAAGAATGCCAAGAAAGGAAAGCTTACAAATAACCAGTTCTATTTTAATGAAAGGCATCCATATGCCAATGCCAAAAAGAAGCTACCTTGTTTAAAGAGATTACCAGAACTGACAAATGATATGGTATGTATCCTTAAGGATATGCAGACATTAACGATTATATACAAATTAAGCGTTACTAACCTTGAGTTTACGTTAGGTTTAACAGAAAATATTGCCAATCATGGAAATAAAATAAATGATTTTTTTCTGCCAATGTCGTTACGCGTGGAAGATTCTTCTGTTGAAAAAAGTAATGTTGGAGATATAGTCGACTTTATTTTTGTAAAAGATGCCAGTATGGCTAAATACGACTCAGTGTTGGTAGAAGATAAATATAAATGTATTCCCCAGTGTATAAAGCATTTAATTAATGATAGTTTTTATTATAATGATACAACGGAATAAGGAGTTGGTAAGTACTGCTATGGAGAGGTCTGTAGTGGTATTTTTTATAATTGAACATAGTTCATGTAAAAGCAAGGAGAGATGACGAATGGTAGGAATAAGTGATGATATAAATATTATTACAAGGGAAATCGTCGAAGATGTATTAGAATTATTCAAAGAAAAAGTCTATAAAATTGTGCTTTATGGTTCTTATGCAAGAGGAGATTTTACAAAAGAATCAGATGTAGATATTATGATATTGCTGAATTGCGACAAGGAAGAGGTTAAGCAGTACCGAAAAGAAATAAGTCGTTTGGCTAGTAGAATCGGTTTGAAAAATGATATTGAGATATCATTGCTATTGAGAGATAAGGAAACCTTTGAACAGGGACAGAAGGTATTGCCGTTTTATCAGAATGTAGCAGGAGAAGGAGTGGAAATATATGGATAAAACATTAGTTGACCTTTCAAAATATAGGTAAAACCAAGCAAAACAGTGTATAAAACCAGCGAAGCTACTAGCAGAAAATTGGACATTTCGAGAGATATTTTTCAAAAGAGTCAGTATAGCGGTGTTCAGGCATCGTTAACAACTATCACATACGAAAGCACTCCGGCAGGCATCGAGTAATTGGTGACTGCATATGCCAGGTAAGTGCGAGGCTTGCAATGTTGTGGTAGCAACAGCTTAACCAAAAAATACGTTGTTTACAGATATTGATTAGGCAAAAAATCCAGGACTTGCGTAAAAACGCATGATTCCTGGATTTTGTATTTTACTTGGTATCTAATAGCCATTTCCAGATTGGAACGACATCAACCTGAATTCCGTCACAATCCAAGGTGGCTTCTTCGCTGTTGGTGATTAGAATACATTTTGAATTAGGTATAAAGTTATTAAGCTTTACAAAGGCTCTTGTTTCGCGTTCTTTTGTATCTATATTGTCGAGAACCTGCATACTAACTTGGATTGCAAGATTTTCTGCTGGAACATAGAAATCAATTTCCACATTGTTTTCAAAGAAGAATACATTTCCTGCACCATATCGTCTTATTAATTCGATAGCAACAAGGTTTTCAAGTTGAGCAGATTTGCAGTCCAGTAATATAAGCCCAAGAAGACCAGTATCCATAAAGTAATATTTTGGAGAGGTTTCTTTTTCGACGAGCTTGGCTGCATAGTTTTGAAGAGTGAAGAGCAGATAAGAATCTGTCATATAGCCAACATAGTTGATGACGGTCTGCTTTCCAAGTGAAGTTCCTGCACTTTTTAATATATTAGTTAGCCTGCTGAATGACAGCGGTTTTGTAATTGATTCTGCAATTTTCTTAAGGATTAGTTTAACAGCAAAATCATTAGTAATCTTATTCCTTGTGATGATATCGCCAAGGTACACAGTCTGGTAGATACTGCTTAAGAAAGTTCTTTTGTTCTTTATCTCAACCAATTCAGGAAAGGCACCGTATGTGACATATTCATGATAGGTTGCCATAACGTCTGCTTTGTCTTTTGTGCTGATTGTGTCTAGGTAATTCTTCTCTTTTCCGTTGGCAATCAAGTATTCTGAGAAAGAGTAAGGATATACATTCATAATCACAAATCTTCCGCCAAGAGTAGAAGCCATTTCACTACTGAGCATCTTGCTGTTGCTTCCGGTAATGCTGATTCTGTATTTCATATCAGCAATTCTTCGTACGAATTTTTCCCATCCATCTACATTTTGAATCTCATCAAGGAACAGATAAGGCCTGTTATCAGTACCGGATATCTCCAGACCTATTTCTAAAATAGTATTGAGATCATCAGCTGTCATTTCAAGAAGACGCTCGTCTTCAAAATTTACATAAACGATTTGAGAAAGTGGTATTCCATTTGCTTCAAGCTGCTTAATCTGCTGGTACATCATATAGGATTTACCAGTTCGTCTAATACCTACGAAGCAGTAATTGACATTTTCTTCTAAGGGGTAATGTCTTTCTATCAGAGGATTATTCAAATATATATCTTTCTGATCAATAATAATTTGCTTTAAGGTATCTCTATTCATAGCACACCTCCTTGAATATAAAACAATTATATAATGATTTTGTTCTATACACAAGACAAAAAGAGTAAAATTGTGTTTTGTGGAATGATTAATATCAGTAGTATATGTAAAATATGTATCAAATATCAACGATATTGAGGTTTTGTTTATTTCCTCAATATTTGAAGAAGGTAACGTGTCAAATAATGTCATTGAATGTCAAATCGACGCGAAGTGACAGCGATTATGATGATAGGGCACCAAGTAATTCTGGTAGAATAGAGTATGTTGGACACTCTAATCCTGATATAGATATGAATATGAACTATGCGGATAAAGAGTAGAAAATGTAATCAAATGTAATCATTTTAGTAAGCATGAAGTGTGCATATTTGTTGCAAATTTATGCAAATAAAGGAAAAAAT
>CAYUKO010000239.1:0-3315 GCA_964445375.1 uncultured Roseburia sp. | reverse complement strand
GATTCTCGAATGACATTGACTTTAATCTGTCCCGGATACTCTAATTCAGCTTCAATCTGCTTAGAAATATCACGAGCTAACAATACCATATCAGAATCAGAAATCTGTTCAGGAACTACCATAACACGGATTTCTCTACCTGCCTGAATAGCAAAAGACTTATCGACACCTTTAAAATTGTTGGTTATATCTTCTAACTGTTTCAATCTGGTTGTGTATGTTTCCAGAGTTTCACGTCTTGCACCTGGTCTTGCAGCAGAAATGGTATCTGCAGCCTGTACCAGACAGGCAATCAGTGACTGAGGTTCTACATCGCCATGATGTGATTCCACTGCATTGATAACAATTGCTGATTCCTTGTACTTTCTACAAAGATCAGAACCTAACTGGATATGAGATCCTTCCATCTCATGATCGACAGCTTTACCAATGTCATGAAGGAGACCTGCTCTCTTCGCCATTCTCACATCTAGTCCCATCTCAGCAGCAAGTAAGCCGGAAAGCTGTGCTACTTCGATAGAATGCTTCAAAGCATTCTGACCATAACTTGTTCTGAATTTCATCTTACCAAGTAACTTGACGAGTTCCGGATGAATACCATGTACACCAACTTCAAGTGTTGCAGATTCACCCTCCTCTTTAATCATGACTTCTACTTCTCTCTGAGCCTTCTCAACCATTTCTTCAATTCTTGCCGGATGAATTCTTCCGTCAACAATCAGCTTCTCAAGTGCAATTCTTGCAACTTCTCTTCTAATTGGATCAAATCCTGATAAAATAACTGCTTCCGGTGTATCATCAATAATTAACTCAACACCTGTCAGAGTCTCAAGAGTTCTGATATTTCTTCCCTCTCTACCAATGATTCGTCCTTTCATTTCATCATTAGGAAGCTGCACAACTGAAATAGTTGTTTCAGATACATGATCAGCAGCACACTTCTGAATAGCTGTAACAACATATTCTTTTGCCTTCTTATCAGCTTCTTCTTTTGCTCTGCTTTCCATTTCTTTGATCATTACCGCAGTTTCATGCTTTACTTCGTCTTCAACAATTTTTAATAAATGCTCTTTTGCCTGTTCAGAGGTTAAACCTGAAATTCGCTCCAGTTCCTGTACTCGCTCTTCATTCAATCTTGCAACTACTTCTTTCTGCTTTGCAAGTTCTTCTTCGCGTGCAATCAGACTAGCTTCTTTCTTCTCGATGGAATCAGCTTTTTTATCAATGCTTTCTTCCTTCTGCTGTACTCTTCTCTCGAAACGCTGTACTTCAGCTCTACGTTCCTTGATTTCCTTATCAAGTTCATTCTTTGTTCGAATGGACTCTTCCTTAACCTCAAGTAAGCCTTCACGTTTCTTTGTTTCAGCAGTTTTCAGTGCTTCATCAATAATCTCTCTAGCCTTATCCTCTGCATTCCCAATTGTAGCCTCTACATTCTTCTTATAATTGGAAAAAGCAACGAAGCTAACCAGTACACACACTACAATAATAACAATTGCTTCTATTACGTATAGCATGTACAGGAGCACCTCCTTATTTAATTTTCATTGTACACTATCTCCGCCAAAGAACCCTTTGGCTATATATGATTCAATTGCGTGACAAATTACAACACTACAATTTTAACCTTTATTGTCTATTATGTCAAGTATAAAGGGGGAATCTACCAAAAAAGCTTTCAAAAAATTACTCTCTTTCGCCGACAACTTTATAGATTTTATCCAAAGAAAAACCTTTTCTATACAAAAATCCTATCATTTTTCTACGTTCTTCGAGTGTAGCTTCTGCATTTTTATAGTGTTTTTTCACAAGTAACGCTTGAATGAGCTTCTCTTCCGATTCCAATTCATCCAGTTCTCCAAGCTCTTCAAAAGCTGCTGTGATATCCTCCTTAGCAACTCCCTTTTTCACTAAATCAAATTCTATCTGTTTTCTGCTTTTGCTCTTACCAGCATAATTAATATATGCCTTTGCATAACGCAAGTCATCCACATAACCAAACGATACTACATAAGCAACAGCTCGCTCTATAATCTCTTCGGCATAACATTCCTTTGTAAGCTTCTCTCTTAACCCCTGCTTTGTATAATCTCTGCTTTTTAACAGATACATACACCTAAGCTTCGCACGTTTCGTCAGTACTTCATCAAGAATCAATTGATAAGTTTCTTCCGTTATCTCCGCTTCTTCTCGAACTCCGTAAGTACGAAGTTCGCCTTTGTACAAAACAAAGGCGAACTCATAATCAACAAACACTTTTACTTTTGCTTTCGTCAGTTCCTGTATTCCTGTAACTATCATTCAGCATCTGCTACCTTCTTGGAAGTCTTCTTCTCCGGTGTAACCTCTTCCTTATTCTCTACACCCTGTAACTGATAATACTCACGTACCTTATTCTCAACTTCCTTACAGATTTCCGGATTATCTTTCAAAAACTGCTTGGCATTCTCTCTACCCTGACCAATCTTATTACCTTCATAAGCATACCATGCACCACTCTTTACTATAATGTTTACATTGGCTGCCAGATCAAGTATATCACCTACCATGGAAATACCTTCACCGAACATAATATCAAATTCGGCTTCCTTAAATGGAGGCGCAATCTTATTCTTAACTACTTTTACTCTCGTTCTATTACCAGTAACCTCTCCACTCTGCTTTAAGGATTCTATTCTACGAACATCAAGTCTTACAGAAGAATAGAACTTCAATGCACGTCCACCAGTTGTTGTTTCCGGATTACCAAACATAATACCAACCTTCTCACGAAGCTGATTAATAAAGATAACCGTACAATTAGACTTACTGATGATAGCAGTCAGCTTACGAAGTGCCTGCGACATCAATCTTGCCTGAAGTCCCACATGTGAGTCACCCATATCACCGTCAATTTCTGCCTTTGGTACTAACGCAGCAACAGAGTCTACTACTACAATATCAATAGCTCCGGATCTTACCATCGTCTCTGTAATCTCAAGTGCCTGTTCACCATTATCCGGCTGTGAAATATACAGATTATCTACATCTACACCAATATTCTTAGCATATACAGGATCAAGTGCATGTTCTGCATCAATAAATCCCGCAATACCGCCTCTCTTCTGTACTTCTGCAATCATATGTAAAGTAACCGTTGTCTTACCTGAAGATTCCGGTCCATATATCTCAACAATTCTTCCCTTCGGAATACCACCAAGTCCTAATGCAATATCAAGGCTTAATGAACCTGTCGGAAATGTTTCAACGTTCATCTGAGCAGCAGGATCACCTAACTTCATAACAGCACCCTTACCATACTGTCTCTCAATCTGC
>CAYUKO010000238.1:0-3325 GCA_964445375.1 uncultured Roseburia sp. | reverse complement strand
GGCGCATTTCACACCAGTATTGTAAAACTGATTCCGACAGGAATGCTTGGAGCATGCTTTGCCTATGTGGTTTATAAGAGCGGAAGTATATTTGTTTCCATGGCTTTGCATTTTGTAAATAACTTTGTGTCAGTACTTGCTATGAAATACCCGGCAGCTATAGAGAAGTTCCTGCCATTTCTAACACAGGAAGAATTTACCACAGCAGAGCTGCTTGTTATGTTAGTCGTGGGAATTGTCTTTACCGTAGCAGGTTTCATGTTTATGAATCGGAAGACGAAATCAGAAAAAACAGAATAAGGAATAGAAAAAGAAAAAAGAGTGTTGACAGAAGAGTTAGTTTATGCTAACCTAAGATTGTCACAAGTAATCATTTTTAGTAAATGAGGTGGAGATATGACAGATACGATAATCGTGGCAGTTCTTATCAGTATTGCATATGTTGTTATCCGATACCTTGTTAAGAAACTTGTCAAAAAACTTACATAGTGGGTACAAGGAATATTCTTTCCTTTCACTTATATCACACAGCCAAGAAGAGCCGTAACAGGCTCTTCTTTTTATGTGATAGGAAATATGCACAAGCGCAAGGAGAAAACCTTTACTTTTTACAAAATCTGTGGAAAAATAGAGAAGTAAGAAAAGAGGCAGATTTATGGCAAAGAACAAAGAAATCAAGACCAATGCAATGCGTATCTTAGAGACGAAGAAGATACCATTCACCACACATACCTATGAATGTGAAGAATTTATTGATGGAATCCAGATTGCTGATATGCTAGGATTACCACATGAAAAAGTATATAAAACCCTTGTAACACAGGGAAGCAGCAAGAATTATTATGTTTTCGTTATTCCAATAGCGGAAGAACTGGATATGAAAAAGGCTGCAAAATCCGTTGGAGAAAAGTCGGTTGCCATGCTTCATGTAAAAGACATTAACGCTGTGACAGGATATATTCGTGGAGGCTGCACAGCAATTGGCATGAAGAAACAATATGTAACAAGAATCGAAGAAGCAGCAAAGAATCTGGAACATATTATTGTCAGTGGAGGAAAGCTTGGAACACAGTTAGAGCTTACACCGGATGATTTCATCAAAGCAAGCAATGCAGAATATGCAGATATCACCGTGAAATAGTGTGAAAAATTATGGATTTAATATAGAAGGGAAGAACGTGAATGAGAACCATACAAACAACAGAGATTACAAAGAACATTAAGGAAATGTGTATCGAAGCCAATCATTTCCTCACTTCTGATATGGATGAGGCATTAAAAAATGCCGTTTGTACAGAGAAGAGCAAACTTGGGCAGCAGATTTTAAACCAGCTTCAGGACAATCTGAATATCGCAGGAGATGATATGATCCCAATCTGTCAGGATACTGGAATGGCAGTCATTTTCATGGAAATCGGACAGGATGTACATTTTGAAGGAGGCAGCTTAGAAGATGCCATTCATGAAGGCGTACGTCAGGGATATGTAGAAGGTTTCTTAAGAAAATCGGTTGTAAAAGATCCTCTCATTCGTGAAAATACCAAGGACAATACACCGGCAATCATTCATTATGAGATCGTTCCGGGTGATAAGGTAAAGATAACTGTAGCACCAAAAGGATTTGGCAGCGAAAATATGAGCCGTGTATTTATGTTAAAGCCGGCAGATGGCATCGAGGGTGTAAAGAATGCCATTTTAACAGCTGTAAAGGATGCAGGACCAAACGCATGTCCTCCAATGGTAGTCGGCGTTGGTATCGGTGGAACCTTTGAGAAATGTGCCCTTATGGCAAAGAAAGCACTCACCAGACCAGTAAATGAACATTCTCCAATTCCATACGTAAAAGAAATGGAAGAAGAATTATTAGAGAAAATCAACAAAACAGGTATCGGACCAGGTGGACTTGGCGGAACAACAACAGCACTTGCTGTTAACATCAATACCTATGCTACTCACATTGCAGGACTTCCGGTAGCAATCAATATCTGCTGTCATGTAAACAGACATGCAGTCAGAGAACTGTAGGAAATGACAAAGTAGAATTAAGCAAAAATCACATTGTGAAGCAATTTAAAATGGATTTTTACTTCGTAATTATGAAGGTACTGAATAATTACGGACAGAATAGGAAAGGATAAGGTAACTGTTCAGTATTTCTGAATAGCTACAGGATAGAGAAATATGGATAGATATATAAAAGCACCAATCAGCAACGAAGATGCCGCTTCTTTAAATGCAGGCGATTATGTATATATAACAGGAACCATCTACACAGCCAGAGATGCTGCACATCTTCGTATGAACGAAACACTTGATAGAGGAGAAAGCCTCCCGATTAATATGGAAAATAATATCATTTATTATATGGGACCATCTCCTGCAAGAGAAGGAAGACCGATCGGCTCTGCCGGACCAACAACCGCAAGCCGTATGGATAAGTACGCTCCAAGATTACTTGACCTTGGTTTAAAAGGCATGATAGGCAAAGGAAAAAGAAGTGACGCTGTAAAAGATGCCATTATTAGAAATGGCGCCGTTTACTTTGCCGCAGTTGGAGGCGCAGGAGCACTTCTTTCAAAATCCATTCTTACATCAGAAGTAGTAGCTTATGATGATTTAGGAACAGAAGCAATCAGAAAGCTCGAAGTAGAGAACTTTCCTGTCATCGTTGTAATCGATGCAAAAGGAAACAATCTATATGAAACAGCAATCAAGGAATTCTGTGAGGAATAAGATAAGAAAAATGTCTGAAAAGAGTATCTTGTAACTACATACACAAAATGATATACTTTTTATATAGGGGAAAGCTAACGGGATAGCTATACCTATATATAATACAAAACATCGAAACCGCTAGTAGTATTTATATTATATTGCTGCGGTTTTCTTATGTTCACCGTGAACCAATGAAAAATGTTGTAAGTGTGATGCTTTAGTGGAGTGAGAGTGTTCACCGTGAACAAATGCATTCAAATATGTGTTGATTTTAAGGGAGGAGTGCCTACATGAAGAAGAAAGTTATTATTGCAATCGTTGGCGCAACTGTTGGTATTTTAGCAGGACTGCTTGTATTTATAAATATAAATAAAGGAAAGGAAGAAATTCCAGTAACGGATGAAGTCGTAGTAGAATCCGTCATCAGCAAAACTGGAAATACGATCCTTGATGATGAACATACAGTAGCAGAATTTGGAACAGATGAATATATCGAGAATAAAGATAAGACAACAGAAGAAGCAGGTTATTTAGAAGCAGGCGGCATTTCTAAAGTTGAAGAAGATGATATCAATTATGTAGCACATAAAACAGAAGTTCTTGATAATAC
>CAYUKO010000237.1:0-3339 GCA_964445375.1 uncultured Roseburia sp. | reverse complement strand
TCTCCTTTTCTATCTACATTATACCAATCCGTGCGTACAATAGCAATACATTTTATTTTTAACAACATAATAAATAATTTGTGCAGACAGTGTCTGCACAAATTAGACTCTTGCAAAAAACTATACTATATTTACATATATTTTAATCTTAGCAGGAGTTTTCCAATGTACACGCAAAACCTTACGTTTCAAAGAATTCGCATAACTTTTCGCCATATCATAATCAACTTCAAACTCCCCTAATAATACAGCATTTGAATTATCAAAAATATTTGTGGCTGGATGCACTGATGCAATAAACTCCTCATCTGGTACTACTAACGGCTGTTGAATTTCAGCATTTGGATTGATTCGAATATTGTATTCAAATACATTATCAGCACAAGCTTTAATACTGTTAACATATGACTCAATTAAGATTTCTGGTACTTGGGATACCCCATTTTTTACGGCAATAGGAAAATCGATACTCTCTTTTAAGAATTTCTTTACCCCAACTAAGACTTGCTCTTTCTCTTGACTGGAATCAATAATATCATTAGCATTTTCTAACTCAGCCTGTTTTAATTCAAGTTGCTCATCAAGCTCTAATTTCTTTATCTTGTAATCCTCTTCATTAACTACCTCAGCTACTAATGCATCAAGCAATACAGTTAATTTCTTCTTTATCGCTGTAATCTCTGCCTCAATCTTCTTTGTATCCTTTTTACATATAGTCTCTAATGAAACATAGTTCTTTTCGATAACATTGTAAATCTTATCAGCAATATCATCAGATATGCTAAAATACTCAAAGACTTTTAATGTAAATAAATCCAGTTTCCAATCAATGATACCATTAATACTACAATTATCCTCTAGCAAAAGACTTCTCTCTAATCGTTTTTCCCGACTGCCATCATCAATCAAAGCATAACAACAATAAGTACCTGTTCCATCTGCTCTGCCCATATCTCTCCTGAATCTTCGACCACAACCACATCTCATTTTTCTGCAATAAATATCTTTGTTAACAGCTATACCTCGACCAATACACTTATTTCCATTGTCTACTAATACATGATTAATTCTAGAATCAATAAGCTCTTGAACCTTATACCATACTTCTTCAGAAATAATTGCAGGAAATTTTCCTTCTTTACATACACGTTGACTCTTATCTCTTTGAATAACTCTCTCATGTGTTAACGGATTAATCGTAACACTCTGCATATACTCATATACCCCAATATAGGTTTTATAACGAAGTATCTTCTCAATACCTTTTCTTTATACTTTCCCATATTTACTAATAACTTCTTAAATGTTTCTACCTTCATACTAAATACCTCCTAATTAAAAACCATTATTAATCTTTATAAAAGGAGCTCCTGCATGAACTTTTGTTCTGCACCGTTAACGTAGGTACACTTTAACTCGCAATAAAATTAATAGCAAGTCATTTTGGAGTATTTTTTGGAATATATCTAAGGTTATTTAGGTACCCCACTTAGAGAGGTGCTTTCTTCTTATGTATATAATGAAATCAGATACCCCGATGAGAGTGGTGTCTCTTTCACTTGAAATGGTTGGTATTAAGTACCCCAAAAGGATGAAATCCTTATAAATCAAGGTCTCTAGCTGTTTTCTAATCTAAAAATGACCTTGGAATCCAAAGTCACTTTAAGTCTTCACTCTCACAATATTAACTTGAAAAATTTTATTAGTATCTTAATCTATACTAAAAATAACAACTTAACATTTATAGTAATCAATCTCTTGTTGCGTATTATTACATTTTTAAATTCTTATTCCTATGTAAAGATATTAAATCATTTGTATATTATCTTTGTTGGTAAGTTGAGAGCAGACCTATGCTTCTAAAACACCCTTCAGATGCTCTCAAAACGATTTTCAGACAGAATTGAAACGCTATAGCGGAATCTTTGAATTCAAAAGAAAAAGCCTGTAGTGGCTAAATCTAACCACTACAGACTCTCTTATTTACCGTTTGAACACATTTATTTTAAAATTATCCTTAATTTGCCTTCTCAGCAATAGCTGCCTGAGCTGCTGCTAATCTTGCGATAGGTACACGGAATGGTGAACATGACACATAGTCAAGACCAATCTTGTGGCAGAATTCTACGGAAGAAGGATCTCCACCGTGCTCACCACAGATACCTACATGAAGCTTAGGATTTACTGGCTTACCAAGCTTAAGGGATGTTTCCATTAACTTACCAACACCAGTCTGGTCAAGCTTAGCAAATGGATCGTTCTCGAAGATCTTTGTATCATAGTAAGCGTCTAAGAACTTACCAGCGTCATCACGAGAGAATCCGAATGTCATCTGTGTTAAGTCGTTTGTACCGAAGCAGAAGAAATCAGCTTCAGCTGCGATCTCATCAGCTGTAAGAGCAGCTCTTGGGATCTCGATCATTGTACCAACTTCGTACTCAAGCTTAACGCCTGCTGCTGCGATTTCAGCATCTGCAGTTTCAACAACAACCTTCTTAACGAACTTTAATTCCTTAACTTCACATACAAGTGGAATCATGATTTCTGGCTTAACTGTCCAATCAGCATGAGCCTTCTGTACGTTGATTGCTGCACGGATAACAGCCTTTGTCTGCATCTTAGCGATTTCTGGATAAGTTACAGCAAGACGGCATCCTCTATGACCCATCATAGGGTTGAACTCATGTAAAGAAGTAATAATATTCTTAATATCTTCTACAGACTTGCCCTGAGCATCTGCAAGCTTCTTAATATCAGCTTCTTCTGTAGGAACGAACTCATGAAGAGGTGGATCCAGGAATCTGATAGTAACTGGGTTACCTTCAAGAGCCTCGAATAATCCTTCGAAGTCACTCTGCTGATATGGAAGAATCTTATCAAGAGCAGCTTCTCTTTCTTCTACTGTATCAGAACAAATCATCTCACGGAATGCTGCAATTCTGTCTTCTTCAAAGAACATATGCTCTGTACGGCAAAGACCGATACCTTCTGCACCAAGCTCACGAGCCTTCTTAGCGTCTGCTGGTGTATCAGCATTTGTTCTTACCTTAAGTGTTCTATACTTGTCAGCCCATGCCATAATTCTTCCGAATTCACCTGCGATTGTTGCATCAACAGTAGCAATCTGACCATCATAGATGTTACCAGTAGAACCATCGATAGAGATGTAATCTCCTTCGTTGAATGTCTTACCAGCTAATGTAAACTTCTTGTTTGCTTCATCCATAGCGATGTCACCACAACCAGATACACAGCATGTACCCATACCACGAGCAACTACTGCTGCGTGAGATGTCATACCACCACGTACTGTTAAGATACCCTGAGAAGCCTTCATAC
>CAYUKO010000236.1:0-3345 GCA_964445375.1 uncultured Roseburia sp. | reverse complement strand
TACTTCCGATATCGATTCCAACTACCAAAGTTGATTCTTTTACTTGATTGATTTTCTGATTTTGTTTACAATTCATTTGTGGGTGTCTCCTTTGAACAATGATTTTTATTAACCGCCAAGTTAACAATCATTATTCTATGGGTGACACTCATTTTTTGCAAATCTGTTATTTGTTACTTAACAGGAATGCTCCATATAATTGATAATACTAATATAAATTTTTAATCGGTTGCATACCACCAACTATATGGCAACTATTAGTTGCAACTGTAAGTTGAGCCTTTATGACTTTGACCATGTATAATTACTATATTCATATTATCTCCATTCACTTTGTAAAATTCAATTTTTCTTACTCTTAAATGCCCTGTTTCAAGCATATACTCCGTTGTCTATCCGCCTTCACATCTTCGTCTTTTCTTCCTCATAGAATTTCAAAAATGCCTCTCGATTCTTATCAAAAAGAGCTTCCAATTCGTAAGACAAGATAAAAGGATCATACTTATTAAAAACATTAGGTATGTATTGATAAAGCTTGTCTGCTATTTTCTCAACATGCTCAATCTCGACTCCGTCTACATAGAAAGTACTCTTTTCCGTAAAAATCAGCAAGCGAACGATAAAGGAAGAACGACCTTTACGACCAACCTGAGCACACAACCAATAAATCTTCTCTCGAGGAATTGCCTTGATTTTACCCATACCATTAAAGAGCAACAGATAAGAAGCTGTCAGCATGTTCTTTCTCCATATGGCTTTTTTCCCTCTGGAAATGGTTCCATGTACTCATCAACAAGTACTTTGCCTTCTAATACCTCTTGATCAATAACCTTTCCCACTTCTTCTTTGGTATTTTCTTTAAAAGGAAGTATTAAATCTTTGCCATTTGCACCTCCACGAATTATTCTGATAAACCCGGATAATACGGAAAGTAACATAATCCCTGTAAAAATAACTAAATAGCCTAATAGTTTTCTGCTGGTATCGTCATTTAAATCAAACGAATCCTTTACCCCATATCCAATAATCGCAACCAAACCGATGAATACAAATAGTAGGATTAAATATAATTTCATATTTTTCTTATTTGCTCTTTTTGATTCCTATTCTAAAAAACTTTGACTCATATCTTTTTTATTCTCCATTTATTTTCCTAATAACTCTACATGGATTACCAACCGCAACACAATTGTCTGGAATATCCTTTGTTACAACACTTCCTGCACCAATTACTGTGCCATTTCCTATTGTTACACCCGGAAGAATAATGACACCGCCTCCTATCCAGCATCCATTACCAATTTTTACAGGCAATGCATAGGTTCGGCAGAAATATTCCCCACTTTCCGGATTCCAATTTGGTGTAAGTCTGTCTGTTAATTCGACAGGGTGTGTGGCGGTGTATATTTGCACATTAGAAGCAATTAAAACATTATCGCCTATTTCGATTTTATTACAATCAACAAATGTACAATTCATATTGATAGATACATTTGTTCCAATATGAATATTTTTTCCATAATCGCATATAAATGGAAGTCCTACCGATACGTTTGTTCCGATGCTTCCAAAGAGTTGCTTTAAAACTTCTGTCTTTTCTTGTTTTTGATTATATGCAAACGAATTGTATTGTGCCAATAAGTTTCTTGCATTATTTTTATATTCTAAGAAAACTTCGTTATGACAATCATACCATTCGCCAGCCAGGCATTTTTCTAATTCGTTCATCATATGCTTCCCTCCGAATACTCTCAGATTCAACTTTCTCACAACTTAAAATTGTTTACTTCAGTTTAAATGCTTTCTCTACCATCAAAAAGGTTTCCTCTATTGTTCTTTTATCATCCCTTGTAATTACATGAAAACCACAATTTAGAAAATGATTATATATTTCCTTTGAATTAACACGCTTCAAGCATTCTCTGAAATTTTCCATTGCTTCCTCTGGGTTTTCTTCATTCAATAATAATTGATATAAAAACTGTTTTTCTTTGTCTGGTCGTTCAAAAAATCTATTAACAGATATTTCTGGCTCTGCCAACATAATTAAAACATGATTCTTATCTGATATTTCTTCTAACACTTCTGTTGGAATATTTGTATCCACGAATATCAGTTTATCTTGTTTGGATAACTCTTCAAGAATTTGCAACTCCAAAACAGTGCATTCTTTCGTAGTTTCCTTAATCCATTCTTCATATTCATCTGGAGTTCTTCTGATAAACTCTCTCCAATCTTTCAAATCTCTTGTATATGTCAACCCCGGAAATTCATAGCTATCTAAGTCTGAAATTCTCGCATCATGATAGTTTTCTTCACATGCAATTCCATTATATTTTTCAGCCAACATTTTTACCATAGTTGATTTACCTGCATATGCAGTTCCATTAATAAAATATATATTACTGAATTTCATTTCTTCTCCCACAATTCAAGATTTACTGTTCTTTTTCAACACTTCACAAAGCTGAAGGTTGTCTCTGCTTTACAATTTCTAATACTTCATTCACATAGTCAACCGCATGGTTTATTGAAAATTCTCCATGATACATTTTCGGAAGGACATACAGGAAACTTCCTTGTAACTTTTCGTGAATTATTTTTGCAGAACATTTCATTGCATGATTTTCCTTTTCACCCACAAATATATGAACTTTTGCAGAACAATCCTTAATGCAATCTTTTATGGAATATATGGAATTTTCCTGTAAAAAAGCAATCATATTTGACTTCGTAATATCACAAGTATCTCTGAAATAATCCTCAAAAAGGTCTTCCTTTATTCGCAGCGACTTGAATTGAAACTTTGAAAACCATTTATAGCGCATCAAACCATAACAACTTCCAAATACTGGTTTTATCAAAGAATATGTAAATTTTGAAGGTACGACATGCGCGCTCTCAATTATTGCATACTGACAAATATCCTTGCGCTGAGATAAGATTTCAAGCAAAATCTGTCCTCCAAGCGACAACCCTCCTATCAGCAAAACGGAACCATCAAATTGCTGATCAATAAATTTTATAATATCTGTAGCATTATCTCCTATCGTTGTAAAATCATTATCACTTTTTGCATGACCATCCAATATCGGAAGAATTACATGATAATCATTCTGAAGCATTTCTGCTACTTCCCTATAATTCCACCATGATAAACCGCCTCCGTGTAAGAGAATAATCACATTCCTATTCCCTTTTCCATAATCTATGTAATTCAACCGCTTTCACCTCGCCTCCTGTTTACCATCAATATCACAGTATTTTCAAATAAAACATAAAATTGGGAGTTGCCTTTCTGTCATGTAAAACTTACCTTTTGATTTCCATTTCAACTATTCGCCA
>CAYUKO010000235.1:0-3375 GCA_964445375.1 uncultured Roseburia sp. | reverse complement strand
AGAGGTATTTTACTTCTTCCCTTTATTTTTGCCAATTAAAATTATACACTAACCATCAAAAGCTGTCATTTTAAACAATGCAGCCGTTTATTTGCACATTAATTATTTATTTCTATGTGCATTTTGTTGCAAAATGACGAATTAAAAACGCAAGCTCAGCAACTTGCGTTACAGCAATTTCCTAATGAAAAAAGGATGCCACTTCGTGACACCCTTTTATGAATAGCTACCTTAAACCACATTATATTCCATCATTTCATATACTAATCTGCTGCCTTCTACAATTTCGGGCGGCAGGAGCGCTCTGGCAACACATTTTAATTCTGCATCCGGTTCATCTTCCTTCTGCAGATAAGCGTAATCGCCATCTAAACGAGCAACGCTATAATATATTTTATCCAATAACATAAGCTTCTCCCATCCTTAAGCAAGAATCTCTTTTACGACTGCTGCAATCTTATCACACTTACAGTTTGCAAAGAAATACTCTTCAAACTTCTCACCGCTTAATGCACCTTTTACAAGTTCTCTGTCAAGCTTAGGAAGAATATCACATAAGTCATGATGTGTCACTTCTTTCACGGCATCCAGAATCTTCTTATTTCTCTGCTCTGGTACCACTCTTTCCTTTGGATATCCGCCACCGCCCGGTGTACAGAATAATTTTTCAAAGATATATTCCAGATTCAGTTCGCCACCCCATCCAAAATTCTCAGCAAATGGAAGTGCTACGCAGTTTCCATCATTTACTTGAGAAAACAGATAGGCATCCAGTGGCGACTCAATATGTCCGCATAATACCTTTGGGAAGGAATTGCATGCAAGCATAGCACCCTCTCCAGTACCACAACCGGTAATGACATAATCGGCTGCGCCGGAATTGAGCAGCACAGCTGCAAGGATACCATTTTGTACATAAGTGAGCTGATGTTCATCCTCTGCTGAATACATACCATAATTAAATACCTCATGTCCCATTGGTTCTACAACCTTCTTCAAGGTTTCACAGATCATCGCATTCTTTGCTGCCTGACTGTTTTCGTTAATTAATGCAATTTTCATGTTTGTAACCCTTTCTGTTTTCACCTTGTACTCATGCCCTTGCCAAATGACAAGTCCTATGTGTCCTATCATATCATATTTTGAGTCTGATACAAAGAGAAAATGACGATTCCTATTTTAAATCATTCCCTTTTTGTTCATAGATATGACGAAAAACCAAGCATGCTATCATTAAATTTTGGTTAATTTTCACATTTCCATTGCTTTCATTTTCTGAATACGGTATATTAATAATAAGAAGAATGTTTGACTGTCATTCTTGCTCTACCAAAACAGTTGTCAGGAGGTAAGTGCCTTGTCAGAATATGATAATGACCCTGCCGGCTATGCTGCTTATGTTGCACAACTGGCAAATGAACATATTCCACAGGAAGAATATGACCAGCTTGTCGAGCCATACCGTGAAGCAATGACCCGACTGGAAGTCCGAATGAACGGACTGAATGAAGATTATAGAAAAAAATACCGTGATTATCCCATACATAACATTCAGGCTCGTATCAAAAGTAAGAAGAGCATTGAGCATAAACTTGCTGCAAGAAACCTTCCCATTACCGCTTTTGCGGCAAAAGACAGCCTGACTGATATTGCCGGTATTCGTGTTATCTGTTATTTTACGGATGATATTTACAGTATTTTAGCACTGATCAAACACCAGACTGATTTGTTAATCATCAAGGAAAGCGATTATATCCGTTATCCGAAATCTTCCGGCTACAAAAGCTACCACATGGTACTTGGTATTCCGGTTTACCGTATAGAAGGTATGCAGTATTACCCTGTAGAGATTCAGCTTCGTACCCTTGCCATGGATTTGTGGGCAAGTATGGAGCACCGCATCTGTTACAAAGGGGAAACGCCGAATGAAACAACGGAGGCTTTCATGTATTATTCCAAAGAGCTTTCCAAAATGGAACGACGCATGAAACATCATCTGGATGAGATTCGAAGAGATAATCCACAGGAACCAATGCAATAATCTTTATGAAAAACTTAATTAAAATCAAAATTAAATAAAATAGAAAAGAAGTTCAAGACCTGAAACCTTGAACTTCTTTTCTATTTATATATAACGCTTTTCCATTTTAATGACAGCAAAATAATTATGCCATTTCTCCGTAATTCTTCTTGCTATTTCTGAAGAAATCTCTTCATCTGTTTTCTTATAGCCTTGTGGAACTACAACGTCAAAAATAAGATTCGTATGCGTTGGTCCCTCTACCATTCGAAAATCATGAATGGTTAATTCCATATCGTATTCTTTTACAAGAACTTCCACTTCCTTACGAAGTCCCATAACCCGTTCATCATCTGTCGCAATCGGGTCCATATGTATGACAGCCTCACACTGAAACTTCTGCTTCAATTCCCGTTCAATCAGGTCTATCTCATCATGAAGACTATAAATATCCTGATTTCCAGGTACTTCTGCATGCAGAGAAATCATCACTCTTCCCGGACCATAATTATGAACCACCATATCATGCACACCGACAACATCCGGATGATTCATGACCATTTGCTCTACTTCCTTCACAAACTCTTCATCTGGTGCCTCTCCAAGTAATGGACTCAGTGTATCCCTTGCCGAAGAAATACCCGCAATCAGAATAAAAAATGCAACGACAAGACCAGACCATCCATCCAGATTCACATGAAGAAACTGATATACCAGCATAGACAAAAGGACTACCGTTGTCGTAATACAATCACTTAAACTGTCGGTTGCCGTCGCTTTCATTGCGGAAGAATCCAGCTTTTTCCCATAAGAGCGGTTGTAGAGAGACATATACACCTTTACTACAATGGATGCCAGCAAGACTAACACGGTAATCAGACTGATTTCCATCTGCTGCGGATTCATTATCTTCTGAACCGAAGTCTTTAAAAGCTCTACCCCCATGACTATAATCAACATGGAAACAATAAGCCCTGAAATATATTCAATACGTCCATGCCCAAATGGGTGCTCCGGATCCGGCTTCTTGCCTGCCAGATGAAAACCCAGCAAAGTAATAAAACTGCTTCCCGCATCCGACAGGTTATTAAAAGCATCTGCCATAACCGATACCGAACCACTTAAAAAGCCTGCCAGATATTTTCCTGCAAAAAGAATGACATTTAAAATAATACCAACAGCTCCTGTCAGAACTCCATACGCCCTGCGGACATCCGGATTGGTATATTCCTCGTGATTTCTGATAAACCAACGGCTTAAGATTGTGACCATACGATTCCCCATTCTGCTTAATAAATTCGTATCTGTTCAGAACCCCGTTAGTTGAAAATGATATCCGGATTTCCGTTTAGTGC
>CAYUKO010000234.1:0-3477 GCA_964445375.1 uncultured Roseburia sp. | reverse complement strand
CGTTTTCTTTGCCTCTAATAATCCTACTCTTTCCAAAGCTTCTGTAATCTTTCGTTTTGGAATTCCATAAATCTTGGTAAAGAACAAAAGATTATCATAGCAGCTTAATCTATCATATAATCCAAAGTTGTCCATCATCATTCCGATACGGCAGTAATCCTTTCCCTTTAACGAATCGGATGCTGTACCAAAAATGGATGCTGTACCACTTGTTGGCTTTAACTGTCCTGTTAAAATCTTAATCAAAGTGGTTTTCCCTGCCCCAGACGGACCAAGTAAACCGATTATTTCGCCTTTTTCTATCTCCATATTAATATTTTCCAATACGGTCTTTTGCCCAAATTGCTGTTTGATCTTGTTTATCTGAATTACTTTTTCCATCTCCATAACCTTCTCTTTCTTAAAAGTTTTTCACATTATTATCTTGCTTCATTCGTTCTAACGCATCCTGCATCTTCTTATTCTCTAATCTGTCTTTTACCACTACCGTAAAGGTACTGATGATACTGCACGCACCAAAGCTTAATACAAATCCTAACCACGCTTGACACATATCCGTTGGAAACCAGTCAAATCCCCAATTGCATATCATAACGAAAACGATAATTGCAAAATACATGGCACCTGTTCTCGCTGGAACAGACATATTCTTAATGATTCTATCTGTGAAAAAGAGATATCGTAATGCTACTACCATTGCCGATACGAATAAGAACTGCATGGTTGTACTAACCGAAATTCCATTACTTCCAAGTGCAAACAGTGACGAAATTTCTTTTGCATCTTCACCAAACAACACACAAAACAGATTCAATATCACCACTGTCACTCCAAAAATCACAAAAACTTGTCCTATGTAATCAAAAATTGTTTTTTCTTTTTCCATTTTTATACCCCCAATCGCTTCTTCAATTCTTCTGCATACTGTCTTGATACTACTATCTGTTCTCCATTTTCCAAGGTAAGCCTTATCTTGCGGTCAATGTCATTTTTCAATGACTTAATGTGTCTAAGCTGTACCAGCACAGACTTACTTGCCCGGAAGAATCCGCTCTCGCATAAGCGTTCTTCCATTTCATAAAGCTTTAGCTTCGATTCAAAATAATCATCCCGCGTATATACGAATGTCTTTCGCTCTACTGCTTCGATAAAAATAATATCCGATACATCTATGATAAAATTCTCAGAATCCTTCATCACCACAAGCTGTTGGTTGAGGATACGAAGAGTTGTTATAATCTTCTCAACCTCTGGTGTCAGCTGGTTGCAGGATATGGCAATCTCCGTATCCTTCACCTCTTCATTGATGTTAATTGAAATCTTCACTTCATCACTCCTCCCTTGTGAAATTACCTTACCATTTACCTTCCAGGATAACAAGTGGGGTTGACGTAAGTTGCCAAATGTACGACATGACTTGCCAAAATTCAGCCACTCAAATTTATATCACACAAAAAAAGACTGCAAAACTGCAGCCCTTTTGTTTTTCTATATTTTATTCTATATGGAATTACCAGCTAAACTTATAAATTGTTGTAGTCTCATAGTCCTTGCCTGGGCCATAGATGGCATCTGGGAAGTTCTCCTGATTTATGGAGTTCGGGAATACCTGAGTTTCCAGGGCAAGACCACTTCTCTTGTCATACGCTGCACCTGCTTTACCGCCAACCGGCTCAATACAGTTACCAGCATAGAACTGGATTCCAGGCTGGTCAGAATATACTTCCATACTTCTTCCGCTTGTCTCTTCTGATACTTCTGCAACCTTACGGATGCTGCCGTCAAAGTTATCTACTACCCAGTTAACGTCATATCCCTGCCCGATCTTTAACTGTTCATTTTCTTCGTTAATACGTTCACCAACAAGATGTGGCTCTTTGAAATCAAACGGAGTTCCTGCAACCGGTACAATCTCGCCTGTTGGTATAGCACCCGGAACAACCGGCGTATAAGAAGAACCATAAATACACAGCTTATGATTCAAAATCGGTGCCGCATGATGTCCTGCAAGGTTAAAGTAAGAATGATTGGTCATATTGATCAGTGTCTTCTTATCACTGCTTGCATGATAATTTAACTTAAGTTCATTTTCATCGGTAAGAGAAACGGTAACCTGAACTTTCTTATTACCTGGAAATCCCATGTTTCCATCCTTATCCTCCAAAGAGAAAATGACACTATTGTCATCCTTTATCTGTGCATCCCATAACTGTTTATGATAGCCTAAGTCTGCATCACTATGAAGATTGTTTATTCCATCATTTACTGCAAGCTGATATGTTACACCATCTATCATAAAGCTTGCGTTTGCAATACGATTGGCATTCGGTCCTATGGTAGCGCCAAAGCAGCTTCCATTGTCAAAATATCCCTCTATGGAATCATAACCAAGTACAACATCATCCTTCTTGCCATTCTTATCCGGTACGATTACACTTACGATATTCACACCGTAATTGGTTACTGTTACTACCATACCATTCTGATTCTCTAATGTATAAAGGTTTGCTTCTCTGCCATCCTTTGTATTTCCAAAGCTTTTTCTTGTTACTGACACGTTTGTTCCCTCCTGTTATTACAGTTCTATTCTTCCCTCTAAAGCACGAAGTAATGTCATTTCATCAATACACTCCAAGTCTCCACCTACTGGGACACCACTTGCAATTCGTGTTACTTTTACACCTGTTGGCTTTATGAGCTTTGAAATGTACATTGCTGTTGTTTCACCTTCAAGGCTGGAATTCGTAGCAATAATCACTTCTTCCACATCACCTTCCAGACGCTTTACCAGCTCTTTGAGCTTAATATCGCCCGGGCCTACTCCAAGCATCGGGGAAATGGCACCATGTAATACATGATACACCCCTTCAAACTTATTTGTCTTCTCATAAGCAGCCAAATCTCGAATATTTTCGACCACCATAATGGTTCTGTGATCTCTCTTCTCATTTGCACAGATCGGACAGATCTCTTTATCTGTTAATGTATAACAGCACTGACAGTAATGTATATTCTTTCTTGCATCTACCATCACCTGCGCAAAGCGCTCTACATGCTCCTGCGGCATATTAATGATATGTAATGCCAGTCGCTGGGCAGATTTATTGCCAACGCCCGGAAGCTTGGCAAACTGCTCAATCAATTGATTAATATATCCGCTATATAAGTCCATTAGAAAGGAAATCCTCCGCCAAGACCGCCTGTCATCTTGCCCATTAACTCATTATTGGCTTCCTCTGCCTGCTTAAGGGCTTCATTGGTTGCTGCAATAATCATATCCTGTAAGGTTTCGATGTCATCCGGGTCTACTGCTTCTTCGGAAAGCTTTACATTAAGAATTTCTTTCTTGCCGGATACGGTAACTTCAACAGCACCGCCGCCAGCCTTTGCTGTAAATTCCTTTGTTTCTAATTCCTTCTGTCCTTCTTCCATCTGACGCTGCATTCTCTGTGCCTGCTTCATCAGATTATTCATATT
>CAYUKO010000233.1:0-3532 GCA_964445375.1 uncultured Roseburia sp. | reverse complement strand
TAGAGCAGAGGACTGAAAATCCTCGTGTCACTGGTTCGATTCCGGTTCTGGGCATTTTTTATTTGAAAAAACACGGTTACTACCGTGTTTTTTTCGTTAGAGATATGCTATACTATAATGGTTATTTATAAGTATGATAGTTAGAATAGGAAAGGTATGGCATCATATTACAATGTATAATGAAGAATTATGGAAATATGCAAAAGATATCATAGAATCGGATAATTTTCAGATGACCAAAAATCATATACAACATGGAAGTATGACCGTATATGAGCACTGTATTAATGTGGCAAAGGTAAGTCTGTATATACGAGATAAACTGCATATTAAGTGTGATGACAGAGATTTGGTTCGAGGAGCATTGTTGCATGATTATTTTTTATATGATTGGCATGTAGGAGAAGCTCATAATCCATTAAGACTTCATGGATTGTTTCATCCGGGGATTGCTCTGAGAAATGCAAGGAAAGAATATGTGCTTACGAAAAAGCAGGAAGAAATTATTTACAGACATATGTGGCCATTAACGATTTTGCCTCCGATATGCAGAGAGGCATGGCTTGTAACATGTGCAGATAAGTATTGTTCTCTTATGGAAACGTTTCATTTTCATGAAGGACGAGTGAATCATACATTGGATAAATTGGAATTGTAGGAAAAGGGTATAATAATAATAAATAAGGGGATGGGTTACACTTAAGTTTTATCGTAATAGAAAGGATTATTGTAGTTAATGAGAAAGACGAAAATTATTTGTACCATAGGACCTGCTTCAGAAAGTGCTGAAATGCTAAAGGAACTCCTCTTAGCAGGAATGAACGTTGCACGTTTTAATTTTTCACATGGTGATTATGAAGAGCATAGAGCAAAATACGAAAGAGCAGTTAAGATAGCAAAAGAGATGAATTTACCTCTTGCTACGATGATGGATACAAAAGGACCGGAGATCCGTCTGCGTGACTTTGAAGACGGAAAGGTATATTTAGAGAGTGGACAAGACTTTACATTAACGACAGAAGAAGTTATGGGTACAGCCAAAAGAGCTTCCATAACATATAAGAATCTTAAGAATGATATAGAAATAGGTAAAACGATATTAATTGATGATGGTTTAATCGAACTTACCATTAAGGAAATAAAAGAAAACGATATTATATGTCAGGTTATTAATGGAGGATATGTATCAAACCATAAAGGAATTAATGTTCCAGGTGCGGTACTTTCTATGCCATATATAAGTGAAGTTGACAAACAGGACATTCTTTTTGGTGTTAAGATGGGCTATGATTATCTTGCTGCTTCTTTTGCAAGATGCAAGGAAGATATTGAAGCAGTGAGAAAGCTGATTGCGGACAATGGTGGACGTATGAAGATTATTGCCAAAATAGAGAATATGCAGGGTATTGACAATCTGGATGAGATTTTAGAGGTTTCGGATGGAATCATGGTTGCAAGAGGAGACATGGGAGTTGAAATTCCTATGGAAGAAGTACCTGTTATCCAGAAAAAGATGATTAAGAAAGCAATCAAAAAAGGTAAGATTGTTATTACTGCGACACAGATGCTTGATTCTATGATTAAGAATCCAAGACCAACAAGAGCAGAGACAACAGATGTTGCAAATGCGATTTATGATGGAACTTCTGCGATTATGTTGAGTGGTGAAAGTGCGGCAGGTGCTTACCCGATTGAAGCTGTAAATACGATGTCCCGAATTGCTGAAAGAGCAGAAGAAGATATTTGTTATGAGGGTCGACTTCGTAAGAGAGGCGACGAGAAGATTGATGATGTTACATCCGCAATTTCTCATGCATGCTGTACAACAGCAATGGATTTGAAGGCATCTGCGATTATCACGGTTACAATGTCTGGTTTTACAGCTAATATGATTTCAAGATATCAGCCAGGTTGTCCTATTATTGGTTGTACGGTAGACGAGACAGTATACCGTCAGTTGAGTCTTTTATGGGGTGTCAGACCATTGCTGATTCATAGGGAAGAAAGCACAGAAAAGCTTTTTGAAGCTGCCGTAGAGGCAAGTAAAAAGGCTGGATTGATTCACGAAGGAGAGCGAGTTGTATTGACTGCTGGTGTTCCACTTGGAATTTCAGGAAATACCAATATGATTCGAGTTGTTGAGGTATAAATAGAGAAATGAGTAAGATTTTTTGTATCATGGGCAAAAGTGCTACTGGTAAGGACACAATATATAAGAGACTTTTGCAGAATAGCGAATTGGGATTAAAGAGGATTGTTTCCTATACAACACGCCCGATTCGTGAGGGTGAAAAGGAAGGCGAGGAATATCATTTTACTGATGTAAAGAATCTGGAACTGCTTAAGCAGCAGGGAAAGATTATAGAATGCCGCTCCTATGATACGATACATGGAATCTGGAATTATTTTATGGTGAAGGATAATCAGATTGACCTTACGCAAAATGATTATCTGGTGATTGGAACATTGGAGTCCTATTTAAAAATAAAGGATTATTTTGGTGAAGATCATGTGGTTCCTATCTATATTGAATTAGAAGATGGTGAACGACTGACAAGAGCTCTTGATCGAGAGAAAACACAAAGCAAGCCAAAATATGAAGAGCTTTGCCGGAGATTTCTGGCAGATTGTCAGGATTTCTCTGATGAGAAGTTGAAAGAAGCGGGAATTCATAGATTCTATGTGAATAATGACTTGGAAAATTGTTTATCTGAAATAGAGAAAGACATCTTATTACATGGGAATGTACAGAAATAAAGTAGAATGAAAGAACGTATACAAGGGGTGACATCATGGAAATCAAGGTTGATCAGATTCAACAAACGACACCAATAGAGCAGCAACAAAATGTGCAGCCAACGGATGATTCTTTTAAATTTATGTTAGCCAGTAATATAGAAGAAGCAGCTCTGGCAGACCGGCTTCAACTTATGATGGAAGAGATTACCATGCAGGGCGATAAGATTGTAAAACGTATGGATGTGAAGGACATGCGTCGTTATCGTACGTTGATAAAGGATTTTATGAATGAAATCGTCAATCGTTCTCATAAGTTTTCGAGAGAAAATTTCCTGGATAGGCGAGGCAGACACAGAGTATATGGTATTATTCGTCTGGTTGATGAGAAGCTGGATGAGTTGGCACAGGAATTGGTGAAGGATGAGCGGGATAATATTAGTATTCTTGCAAAGGTTGGAGAAATCCGTGGATTATTGTTAGATATTTTTACTTGATTGTTGTATAGCTATTTACGGAATAATGCTGAAATACAACAAGATATGAAATCGCTTATCTATTTTTATGTGATAGGAAATTGCGATAATGTAGTGGTGGTTAATCAAGAATTACGAAGTAATTCTTGTGAGATGATGCCGCTGTGCATCATTTTTTTTATGTGATAGGAAAGTGCGGTAACGTAGTGGTAGTTAATCAAGAATCACGAAGTGATTCTTGCAGTGATTGCCGCTGGGCAATCACTTTTTTAAAGTGCGCCTAGCGGCGCACGTTTCTAATGGGTGAAAGTCCCTAATTC
>CAYUKO010000232.1:0-3554 GCA_964445375.1 uncultured Roseburia sp. | reverse complement strand
CTAGTTCTTTCAACAGGCGGCGGTATGGCGTTAAGGGAAGAAAACAGAGCACTTTTAAAGCAGCTTGGTATCGTGTTTTATCTTAAGGCTAAACCGGAAACGGTATATGAGAGAGTAAAGGGAGATACAAAACGGCCATTGCTTCAATGCGAAGACCCTTTAAGCCGTATTCGCATGATGCAGGAACAAAGAGGACCTGCATATCAAGATGCAGCGCATTATGTAATCGCAGTCGATGAACGGAAACAGCAGGAGATTGCTGAAAACATAAAAACAACAGGAAAGGCAGAAGGAATACTATGAAATTATTAGTGATCAACGGACCAAATCTTAATTTTCTTGGAATCAGGGACAAAAGTATCTATGGAGCACAGGATTATCAGTATCTGCTGGATATGATTCAGAATAAGGCAAAGGAAACAGACTGTGTAATTGAAACCTTTCAATCTAATCATGAGGGTGCGATTATTGATAGAATTCAGGCAGCTTATTTTGATGGAACAGAAGGAATAGTGATTAATCCGGGCGCTTTTACACATTATTCTTATGCAATCCATGATGCATTGGAAAGCATTACTGTTCCCAAAGTAGAGATTCACATCTCTGATATTACAAAAAGAGAAGAGTTTCGTAAGATATCCGTAACCAAGGATGCATGTGATCATCAGATTTACGGACAGGGCCTGGAAGGATATTTGAAGGCGATTGACTACATACTTTCCCTATAGGAAAGCGTGTAAAGTTATACGCACATGAAAGTAAGGAATATGCCGCTTAAATGCGACTCTTTTGTGGTATGAGAATGTGTATTGCACATGCTATCTTGAAAAACAAAAAGAAAACAGTTGAAATGTGAATAGTTTTGTTATAAAATGGTTTACGGATTGTAAACGTGAAAAGTGAATATTAGGAGGAATAGTTTATGATATCAGCAGGCGATTTCAGAAATGGTATTACTATTGAATATGAAAATAGTATTTATCAGATTATCGAATTCCAGCATGTAAAACCAGGTAAGGGAGCAGCTTTCGTTCGTACAAAGTTAAAGAACATCATCAGTGGTGGTGTTGTTGAAAAGACTTTCAGACCAACAGAAAAATGCCCACAGGCACGTATTGATAGAAAAGATATGCAGTATTTATATGAAGATGGTGATTTATATTACTTCATGGATACAGAGAACTATGAACAGATCGGACTTAATGCAGACAGCGTAGGCGATGCCTTAAAGTTTGTAAAGGAGAACGAAATGGTTAAGGTATGTTCTCACAATGGTAATGTATTCGCTATCGAACCACCTTTATTTGTAGAATTAACAATTACAGATACAGAGCCAGGTTTCAAGGGTGATACAGCTACAGGTGCTACAAAGCCAGCTGTTGTTGAAACAGGTGCAACTGTATACGTTCCTTTATTCGTAGAACAGGGCGATGTAATCAAGATTGATACAAGAACAGGTGAATATTTAAGCCGTGTTTAATTGAGACAGGCTTAGGCAGTATCTGAATCATAAATAAGCTAATAAGACCATGAAAATGAATGTTTTCATGGTCTTTTTGCGTGCTATATACACAGGCGTATAAGAATCAGTGACTGTACGGTATACGTCTGGTATGTAAGCAGATGACACAAAGGTATAACACAAATCTAAAAACAAATCTAAAATTCAAAGGAGACAAATCGTATTATGGAATTCACAAATTTTAAAACATTAGTAAGAGATGAGGTAGTAAAGAGAACAGGAGAAAAGTATAACGTAAGACTGAATGATGTTATGAAGAATAATGGCATTGTGTTAAGTGGAATTACCATGATGCAGGATGACAGCAATATTTCACCGACTATTTATCTGAATCGTTATTATGAGGCATATGAAAGCGGTGAAACAACACTTGGATGTATTGTAGAGGATGTTCTTGCTACTTACGAAAGAAATAAAGTAAAACGAAGCGTTGATATGCGTTTCTTTATGAATTACGAAAATATTAAGGACAGAATCATATTTAAACTGATTCATGCAGAGAGAAATGAAGCTCTGTTAAAAGATGTGCCACATATCAGATATCTTGATTTGGCGATTGTATTTCAGTGTCTTGTGTCAGAGGAAATGTTTGGAAATGCAACGATTATGATACATAAGGCTCATTTAAAATTATGGCAGACGACAGTAGAAGAATTATATGAAAGAGCCTTACAGAATACACCTAAGCTTCAGCGTTATGATATTAAAAGCATGCGTGATGTTTTGTGTGAAATGATGCTGTTAGAAGAGATGGAAGGTGGAAGTACAAAGGAGATAGAGGAATATCTGAAAGAACTGCCGGATTCTGTACCAATGTATGTTTTGAGTAATAAAAGCAGAGTACAGGGAGCTGCCTGTATTCTTTATCCGAACATTCTGAAAGATTTTGCAGCAGCAATAAAAAGTGATTTTTATATATTGCCATCTTCCATTCATGAGGTGATTCTGCTTCCGGTAGAGGGAGAAGAAGATGTAGAAGCATTGAAAAATATGGTTTGCGAAGTGAATGGAAGTCAGGTTGAAAGAGAGGAAGTTCTTTCTGATTCCGTTTATTATTTTGAGTGGAAACAAAATGAATTAAGGGTGTTATAATGAATAAGAAAGTGCTTTCATAGAAATTTTTATAGATTCATATAAATAATAGTTATATTAGGGAAAAATAAAAGAACAAAATAAAACAAATTAATTCTTATTTTTAAAATTTTCCTTGATAAATTATTGACAATTCTTAACATTATGTTTATCATTTAAGAGCAAACCACCGTAAGGTGGAAAATAGAAATGAGAAAGCAAATCAGGTAAAGGAGAACACGAGTAATGAGAAAGTGGGTATATTTATTCTCAGAAGGTAACGCAAACATGCGTGAGCTTCTTGGTGGTAAGGGTGCTAACCTCGCAGAAATGACAGGATTAGGACTTCCAGTACCACAGGGATTCACAATCACAACAGAAGCGTGTACACAGTATTATGAAGATGGACGCGAGATTAATGATGAGATTCAGGGACAGATTAATGAGTATATTGTAAAGATGGAAGAGATTACCGGAAAGAAATTCGGTGATAAGGAAAATCCGCTTCTTGTATCTGTTCGTTCAGGAGCAAGAGCTTCTATGCCAGGTATGATGGATACTATTTTGAATCTTGGTTTAAATGAAGAAGTTGTTGAAGTTATTGCAGCAAAATCAGGAAATCCACGTTGGGCATGGGATTGCTATAGAAGATTTATTCAGATGTATTCTGACGTAGTTATGGAAGTTGGTAAGAAGTATTTCGAAGAGCTTATCGACAAGATGAAGGAAGAAAGAGGCGTTAAGCAGGACGTTGACTTAACAGCAGAAGATCTTAAGGAATTAGCTAACCAGTTCAAGGCTGAGTACAAGTCTAAGATTGGACAGGATTTCCCAACAGATCCTAAGGAGCAGTTAATGGGAGCTGTTAAGGCTGTATTCCGTTCATGGGATAACCCACGTGCAAACGTATATCGTCGTGACAATGATATCCCTTATTCATGGGGTACTGCTGTTAACGTAC
>CAYUKO010000231.1:0-3643 GCA_964445375.1 uncultured Roseburia sp. | reverse complement strand
GTATATATTCCAAAATACATTTTTTTCATGTAAATAATCTCGTTAGGAGATTATTTACATGAAAAAAATGTATTTTGGAATATATACAATTCTTTTCTTTTTTTCTCTGTTTTTCCTAATATCTATCTTTTTATTTGATGCAAAGGACTCCACAAGACAATACTACTCTTCAAATAATGCAACAGAGTGGACCGACTATACTGTTTCATCACAAGGCGGGACAACCATTATTAGGGGAACGGTTTCTGCCATTCCCTATATTGAGAATGTTCTTGTTTTCTATTCTGTTCACCAGAATATTTCCATTTATTGTGATGATGTGCTTATTTATCAATATCCCGTCGAAAACAACAATCCGCTTGCCGCAACACCGGGTTATAATTGGAATTTCGTATCATTACCCCAAAGTGAGAACTCACTCACTATTACAATAACTTCTCCTTATGAAGGATATGATGCGGATATCCCTACTTTCCATACAGGAAGTATGCTTACCATCATTGCAGAAATTATCAACATTAACATTATTTCCTTTTTACTTTGCTTTGTTATATTCTGCCTTGGAACATGCATGATTGTCTATTGGATTTATATCCGATTGCATATGCCGATTAAACTGAATCTGTTGCAGCTTGGTGTTTTTGCTATTCTGTTATCCGTGTGGTCAGTTAATGAAAGTCGCTTTACTACATTACTTGTTAGAAACAATATCGCATGTTCCTACCTTTCATTTATTTCGCTTATGTTGCTGCCTTTGCCATTTGCCATGTTTGTCAGATCCTATTATGAAGATGAGAATAAGATATGGGATATCTTCTTTGTTACAGATGTTATTCAGGTTTTTATCTGCTTATTTTTGCAAATGTTCAAACTTGTAGACCTGCGAAACACTTTATGGACCACCCATATTATGCTTGGATTTTTAGCAATAACTGTACTAATTGCATCTGCGAAATTACTGAAAAATCGCAACAATTCCAGCAATGTTAAAATGAATCTGTTTTGTATCGTTATCTGCATCATTACATTAATCGCAGACTTAGTTGCCTTTTACTTTGGTTTCTGGGACAGTAACAGCTTTGGACGTCTGGGCTTCCTGCTCTACATTATCATCCTTGGCTTTTCTTCCATCAAGGAATCTGCTTCCTTAATGAAGCTTGGGCAAAAGGTTAATACCTACCAGCGCCTTGCTTTTACAGACCAAATGACAAATCTGTCTAATCGAACGGCATTTGAACGTGATTTCAAAGTTTTCTCAGCTTCACCTGATGATGTTGCTGTTATAAACCTGGATTTAAATAATTTAAAACACATTAATGATACCCTTGGTCATTCTTTCGGTGATACTTATATTATCGGAGCAGCCAAGATTATCTCCAACACTTATGCCAATGTTGGTAAATGTTATCGTGTTGGTGGTGATGAATTCGTTGTCATCATTGAACAGGCTTCACATTTTGATTTCCCGTATTACTTCAATCTGATAGAATGGTCCATTGATTCCTTCAATGCCACTCAGAAAGACTTTCACATGCAGATTGCCTATGGTTATGCTATCTATGATTCTAATGTAGATAAGAATCTGGATGCCACCCAACGTAGAGCTGATAAGAACATGTATATCAATAAGAAAGAAAAGAAGAGGCTTCGTTCATAATCCGAAGCCTCTTCTTTTCTTTAACTGAGTGCATTATACCAACTTCCACTGCTTCCATAGTATGAGCTTGATGTTCCATACTTGTTATAGGTAGATGTTCCATACATACGATTTATTACGCTAATCGTTGATGACGCATTGCTTTCAATCTTTTCACATTTGTCCATGAGCTTTTCTGTAATACTGCCACTCTTGCAATACACTTCCTTCAAAGTACTTAAATCTGTGTTTTCTAATGTTTTAGCAGTTACAGAAAGTGTACCGTCTTTATTTACCACTACACCTGTCTTCTTTAACGCCGTCTCAGAATTTCCTAACATGCTCTTAAGCTGACTTGCATATAAGGTATTCACTGTGCCTCCAAGGTCTTCCAGATTATTGTAGATGGTATTATACTGCTCCACCATATCTTTGACACCGGCAATAATCTCTTTCTTGAGTTCTTCTTCCGTTTTAGTTGTTGATGCTGTCGTTGCCGCTGTCGTAGAAGCCGCTGTGTTATCTGTTGTTGTCGTAGTGGTTGCTGTAGAAGTCGCTGTACTGTCTGCTGTTGTCGTCGCAGAGGTTGTCGTTGATGTTTCTACGCTTCCCAGCTTAATCAACGCCTTTGCTGTATCCTGCAATTCATCTGCTGCCTTCTGAACCTCTTCGTACATCGCAATCTGCTTGGTTTGCTTAGTCTGGCTTGTACTCTGCGAACTGGATGAACTGCTTGTTCTTGACGATGATGTACTTCGGCTTGAACTCTTGCTCAAAGCTCTTGAACTCCTACTTCTTCTGGCACTTCTAATTACTCTTGCTCTTGCAAGTGATGCTCTTGCTCCTCTTACTACCATAATTCTCTCTCCCCTTTTACATAATGATTTTACTCACTCTGTAATATATATCGACAGATTTTATGTAAAGTTAACCCGCTTTTTCAAGAATCAAGTAAAAAGACAGCCTTTTCAGACTGTCTTCCTATCTACCTTATTCTGTTTTCGAAGAATCATCTTTCACAACAAGATTCACACTATCCAGACCATTTACCGTAATGTTGCGGTTTACGGCTGCTTCATAAGAATCTGCCCTGATGATATCAGCAAGATCAATACCTGTTGTTTCCTTCATGGATTCAAAAAGCTTTGCCATAACTGCCGGTACGTTACCAGCAACCTGTTCTACACCGTTGCTGCCTTCGCTGCCACCGATAATCGTAATCTTATCAATCTGAGTAAGCGGCTCAGCAATCTTGCCTGCGATATCAGGAAGAACCTTGATCATCATCTCAGCCACAGCTGCCTTGTTATACTTTGAGTAAGCCTCTGCCTTCTTCTCCATAGCTTCAGCTTCTGCGATACCCTTTGCCTGAATAGCGGTAGCTTCTGCTTCACCGACTGCACGGATACCTTCCGCTTCCTGCTGCTTAGCATATCGGTCAGCCTCTGCCTGCGCCTTTCTTGCCTCAGCTTCACGCTGTGCTTCGAACTGCTTTGCTTCTGCTTCTTTCTGTCTCTGATAAAGAGCTGCATCTGCCTTCTGCTGTGCTGCATACTTATCTGCCTCTGCCTGCTTCTTAACTTCTGCTTCCAGTGCACGTTCCTTAACAGCAACCTGCTTCTGCTTTAATTCAATCTCACGTTCCTGTCTTGCAATATCTGCATTTGCAGTTGTGATTTCGATGGTCTTACGCTGCTCTTCCTTCTGAATTTCGTAAGCTGCATCTGCCATAGCCTTCTTGGTATCTGCTTCCATCTGTAATTCAGATTTCTTAATCGCAAGTTCGTTCTGCTTCTTTGCAATTTCTGTTTCTGCTGCAACAGCTGCGTCATTAGCTTCCTTATCTGCGCTTGCCTGTGCAACCTTAATATCTCTTTCACTCTCTGCTCTTGCAATTGCAGCAGATTTCTTAATGCGAACAATATTGTCGATACCAAGGTTTTCAATCACTTCATTGCCATCTACAAAGTTCTGTACATTGAAGCTGATGATATCAAGTCCCATTGC
>CAYUKO010000230.1:0-3828 GCA_964445375.1 uncultured Roseburia sp. | reverse complement strand
AAAAGATGAAGAAGCAGGAAATGAAGGTATTTACCATGTATGAGGGCTGGGATGCCGAAAAAGAAAAACAGAACCGTAGTACACTGGTAGAAAAGACAATGCTAGCTGGTATGGAAAAAAGTACGGAGTTCCACGAAAAGCGTGAGGCTTGTATCCGAAAGAAATATAAAGCAGATGAAATTGGACAACGTATCCTAAACGGAGACGGAGGCAGTTGGATAAAGGAACCGTATGATGCGGAGGTTATATTCCAACTTGACCGCTACCATGTGTATAGCAGGATTACCGAGAAAATCAGTGATAAAAAGGCACAAGGCGAAATTAGAAGACTTTTTGATGAGGGGAAATCGGAAGAAATGCTGGAATATATAGAAATATATGCAACCAGTGTGGAAAGCCCAGATGAAAAAGACAAGCGAAGCAAACATGCCAGAGAATTATATCAATACCTGAATAACAATAGGAACGGTCTGTTGCCATACGACAAGCAGGGAATAACGATACCCGAGCCGCAGAAAGGTATTATATACAAAGGAATGGGCGTACAGGAAAGTCAGAACTGTACGGTAATAACGCTTCGTATGAAAAACCGCAGAATGCGTTGGTCAGTAAATGGAGCGAATAACCTTGCCAAAGCTTTATACCGCAAAGAAAACAAAGAACTGATAGAAACAATAGACCGCTATATGGATGGCTTGGTATTTACGATGCAGATGCAGGAAATCATAGAAACATTAAGTGCAGCCAAGGCACCGAAAAAGGATGGAAAAGGTAATCCGTATGTGGAAGTGATAAGTGCACATATGCCATTATTGGAAGCTATGCAAACCGCCTCAAGAAAAGCATTTAAAAGAGCTTTTTGTTAAACGAATAAAATGAGACCCGATAGGGTTTATTTGGTGTACAAAAAAATAGGATATATATCATTGAGAAAAACTATGAAAAAGTTGCCAACGATTACTTGACACATACCTATAAATCTTTGTCCTTGACATGAGAGGACTACTATAATATTATGTTTACGGAACAAATGTTTTACTAAATTTCATTAAAATAGGAAAGGCAGGATTATCGTATGATAACAGTTAGCCATATTTCCAAGGATTTTGTTTCTCCCAAGAAATATCCTGGATTAAAAGGGGCAATTAAAGGACTTTTTTCATCTGAAAAGGTTGTAAAAAAAGCGGTTGAAGACATTTCTTTTTCTATAAAGAAAGGTGAAATTGTAGGATATATTGGTAGTAATGGAGCAGGAAAATCAACGACAATTAAAATGATGACAGGAATCTTGACTCCAACACAGGGAGAGTGTCTGGTAAATGGTTTAGATCCAAGTCGAAATAGAAGAGAGAATGCAAAGAATATTGGAGTTGTATTCGGACAGCGTACACAGTTGTGGTGGGATTTGCCTTTAAGTGAATCGTTTACAATTTTAAAAGAAATATATGATGTATCAGATGAAGATTATGAACAGAGAATGGAATTCCTTAATCAGGTTTTGGAATTGCAGGATTTTTTCGATAAGCCAGTAAGAACGTTATCCTTAGGACAGCGAATGAGAGCAGATTTAGGTGCTGCTTTATTGCATAATCCTAAGGTACTATATCTGGATGAGCCTACTATTGGTTTAGACTTGGTAGTAAAAGATAATATGCGTAAGGCGATTAAAGAGATTAATGAGAAGTACCAGACTACAGTTATATTGACGACACATGATATAGAAGATATTGAGGAGTTGTGCAGTCGAATTATTATCATTGATGAAGGAAAGAAAATATATGATGGTTCCTTACAGAGGTTGAAGGATACCTATGGAACGAAGCGAAAAGTAGTCATGGAAGTGAAACAGCCGGAGCTGGTAAAGCATATTTGTTTATCGGAATTATTGAATGTTTCAGACAGTGATTATCAGATGGAATTTGATAGTCAGAATAATGTTTTGTCTGTTGTTTTTGATAAAAATAAGATGCAGGTTCCACAGATTCTTTCAGAAGTGATGAATATAACAGAAGTATCGGATATTCAAATTCAGGAAACAGAGCTTGCTGAGATTGTAAAGGAAATTTACAATCATGGAGTTGTATAGGGAGGTCTGTTTATGAAAAAAAAGATTAAGATATACCTTCCTTTTACGCTAAATGAATTAAAGCGCCAATTAGCATATAAAGGAGCTTTTTATCTATTCATATTTATCAGCCTTTTTAGCTCGTTTATCAGCTATTATCTTTGGATGGCAATATATGGAAGTTCATCAAGCCAGACAATAGGAAATCTGAGTCAGCAGGAGATGGTAGTATATATTTTTATGGTATATGTTACATCGTCTGTAGTTACTATTTCTATATCGGATTGGGTAAGTGATGATGTAGTAAAGGGAACGGTTGCAATGAATTTGATAAAACCAATTGATTATAGAACGAGTCTGATATCCAGAGCATTAGGAGACGCAGTGTATCGTTTTCTTGTGCCGGGCATTTTCGTATGGATTGGTCTTGAAATATATAAGGTAAGTGTTTTGGGACTTCCAATGGTCTCTATTCAAACGGTTTTGTTATATTTACTTAGTTGTGTATTAAGCTTTCTAATTTATGTGTTGTTTGATTTTTGCTTTGGGATGATTGCCTTTTTTACAACTTATATTTTTGGTATGCTTATGGCAAAAGATGCATTATTAAGCTTTTTGACGGGACAGCTGATACCAATTAGTTTATTTCCATTAGGAGTACAAAAGGTTTTTGAGTATCTACCATTTTCTTCTATGGTGTATACACCAGTAATGATTTATCTTGGCAAATATACAGGCCAGGAGCTTGTATTTGTTCTTGTCAGACAGTTTGTATGGGTCGTGTTGTTATACATTCTTGGAAGCATAATTTGGAATAAGGTAACGAAAAGATTGGTAGTATTGGGTGGATGAGATAAAGTGCCACTTTTAAAATGGAGATTAGTATGAAAAAAATGAAAAGATACTTAAGGTTGTATAAAGTACTGGTGACTCAGTTTTTAAAAACGATAATGCAATCAAAAGTCGATTTTTTGATGGGATTACTTGGATTTTTCTTAACACAGATTTTGGGAATTGCTTTCTTGTATCTGGTTTTTGAGCAAATTCCAGATTTGAAAGGATGGAGTTTTGAACAGTTAATGTTCATCTATGGTTTTGCGCAGATTCCAAGAGGGATTGATCACCTTTTTACAGATAATATCTGGTTAGTTGCCTGGAGACTGGTAATTAATGGGGATTTTGACAGATATATGCTTCGTCCTATGAATATATTTTTTCAGGTGATTGCAGAGAAATTGCAGCCGGATGCTTTGGGTGAGCTATTGGTGGGGAGTATTTTAGTTATAACTGCTGTCTCAAAAGGAATTGTTATTGTAGATGTTCTTCATATGGTGTTATTTGTGGTTTCTATCTTTGCAGGAGCACTGATATATACATCAATTAAATTATTTTTTGCATCTATAGCATTCTGGATTAAGATAAGTGGTCCATTTCTGCAAGTTGCTTATGAAATGGCTGATTTTGCAAAATATCCAACAGAAATATATAATAGAGTAATTCGCTTTTTGGTAACCTGGGTAATTCCATTTGCTTTTGTAGCATATCTTCCTGCCAGTTTCTTCTTAAAAGAATCAGTACCCGCAGGAATAATCGGGATTGAATGTATTATTGCAATTGTATTTTGGTGCATTGCTTATGCGTTGTTCCAAAAGGGAACTCAGAAATATGAAAGTGCCGGAAATTAAATTCCGGCACTTATTATATGGTGATTCGCAAAAGCCCCTCGGTTTCGCGAATGTACGGAAAATGGTCTAGGAGACCAT
>CAYUKO010000229.1:0-3856 GCA_964445375.1 uncultured Roseburia sp. | reverse complement strand
TACCATACTCTCGAAAGATTTCCTTAATCTCCTTATTCGGATTCTGTATCATGGACAGAAAAATATGTTCAACCGAAACATATTCGTCTCCCATTCTCTTTGCCTCATCCTCAGCAGAAATCAACACCTTATTCAAATACTGACCTACATATGGCTGACCACCCTGCACCTTAACACGCTTCTCAAGAGCTGTTCTTACACGATTCACAAAATGTTCACTGTTTATCTCCATCTTCTCAATTAACTTCAAAATCAGACTATCCTCAATTGTTAAAAGTGCATAGAGAAGATGCTCCTGTTCAAGCTCCTGATTGCCATATTCATAAGCAAGCTTTTCGCATTCATTCACAGCTTCTATGGATTTCTGTGTAAACTTTTGAATATTCATAATCTTTCCTCCCTCTTGTGCCGATATATTATTCAGCATGTATTTTTATGGTTCGTTTACTTGTTTTATCTGTTCTACATTTACTATAACACGCTATTTTAATTTGTCAATTTAGTTTATGATATTATTAGCAATTTTATTTTTTCTTTACACTTTTTCTATCGATTTGCGAATCTTTATGATAAAATAGAAATAACTATTCAAAACAGCAGAGGAAAACCTGTCTTGAATCGTTCTTAAAAATATCCAGGAAAGGTATGATTATTATGATGGATCCACAAACTGCTTATTTTTTTAAGAAATTCTATCGAAATATTATAAAGTGGTGGTTTGTCGTTTATAATCCTGTTGCCAAAAAGGTATGGCCATCCAAAGAAGAAGAGGAAGAAGCTCTCAGAAAAGAGGAAGAAGAGCTTGCTGCCCTTGCAGAAGAAGAAACCGCAGACGCTGCATTGGAAGAATTGCTTTCAAATGAAACTCTTTTCGAAGAGGACACACAACCTTCTATAGAAGATGATTCCTATAATGCAACAACCGGTTCTTTCTCCGGATTATACGGACAAGGTCCTGTTGATGACGAAACCCAGGCCATGTTGGATGCCATTATGAATAAATCCAGTTCCCAGTCCTCGATTGACTCCATCTTAAATACATCCGGAATAACACCTGCTACGGATGTTACGCTTCCACCGGAACAGGATGAAATTATTAAAGAAGCAAATGACATCTACCAACGACTTCTTCGAGAAGCCAAGGAAGATGAAGATCGTAAAAAAGAGGAAATTGAAGCCGCAAAAAGGGCAGCTACCACATAGCTGCCCTTTTTATAGAAGTATCTTGACTCTCAAATCCACATCCGCAAGACTTAACACATCATTTTGTTCTAACTGCATCAACTCATATGGTGGTATTTTGGTTCCATTTACAACCGTACCATTTGCACTCCCAAGATCCTGTACAAAGTAGTTTCTGTTTATCTTCGTAATCAAACAATGCTTACGACTAACCTTCGCAGATATCTGTAAAACACCATCCACCTCGTCTGGATTTCTGCCAATCACAAAGTCCTGACTTGCAATGGTAAATTGACAATTCCCTTCCTGCCCACAATAGATTAATTCTAAATGATTGTCAGGTTCTTTCTCTGTTCGGTCTACAAGTAATCCTGACATGCCACTTCCAAGCGCATCTATCTTCTCTAACAGCTCCTGCGTACTTATCTTATCAGACTTTAAAAGTACTACAAGCTGTTTGAAACAAGCTTTCTTCGTCTCTGATAAAAAGTCGCCTATCTGTAGCAAAGTCTCTTCAAAACGATTCTTCCAACTTGCACCATCCGCATAACGAAATTCCTTTGTAATCGGAAGTACTGCAAAAAGAGGCTTATGTGTTTCCTCATCATAGTAAATATTTTCATATCTGCACCAGATACATTCTTTCTTCATGAAACCATTCTCTTCCACCTTTTGTGTCATAAACACAACCGCATAGAGAATATCTATAATTTCATCCTCTGCAAGCTTCGGTAATATATCCGGTAATGCTGTAAACGCTTCTGTTATAAAGAGTAATTTCTCCTTCTCATTGAGTCTGGTTCTCTTATAGGGAAGCATGCCGGAAAGCTTTGCCTGATTCAAAATCATATAACCCATTTCAAAATAAGAATCTGTTTCCTGAAACAGAAAAGATAACTGTTTTCTATTTTCTTTGACAATCATGCTTTACTCTCCTTTCTGTTCTTTCTTCCTGAGAATCCTAAGTGAATCCGATACATTCATGAAGATAGGAAGCCATGCTTTCTGATCCCGCTCCATACATTGCAGGGTTAGAATGATTTCTTTCCCTTCATATACCCCGAGGATGAAAATATTAAAAAAGGCATACCCCATCATTTCAGAACGATACTGTAATTCGCCATAATCATATCCGTTAATCCAGCGTTTCGTAACCTTCAAACATGCAAACTCCACCACATTGTTTTGGAAACCTGTATAATAATCCTGCAATCGAAGCAATAGATTCTCCTTGGTCAGTTCATTTCCTCCACTGGTCACATTAATGACTACACGCCTGTCGTCAGAAATCCAATTGTAATTGGAAAGCATGCGGTCACCCATTCTTGCCTCTTTGCCCGCTATATGATTTTCCTGTGTCAGCATGTGTAAATGAGATGGCACCATAATCTCCATACCATCCTTGTATAACACATACTTCTTGTATAACATGTTCCCCATATTATTTTCCTTTACCGCAATTTCCTTTCACAGAAAAAGATGATGCCCAGCGGCATCATCTCACAAGAATTACTTCGTAATTCTTGATTAACTACCACTACATTATCGCTCTTTCCTATCACAGAAAAAGACGCTGTCGCAAGAATGTGACAGCGTCTTCTATCGTTATCAAAATTTATGCATCTACACTGTAGTTTGGCGCTTCTTTTGTAATGTGGATGTCATGTGGATGACTTTCCTTCAAGGATGCAGCAGAAATCTTAACAAACTTTCCATTCTGCTTGAGTTCTTCAATTGTCTGAGTTCCACAGTAACCCATACCAGCACGAAGACCACCCATTAACTGGAATACGGTATCTTCCAGATTTCCCTTGTAAGCAACTCGTCCTTCTACTCCTTCCGGAACAAGCTTCTTAGCATCAGACTGGAAGTAACGATCCTTACTACCATTCTCCATAGCAGCGATAGATCCCATTCCACGGTATACCTTATACTTTCTTCCCTGGAATAATTCGAAAGTTCCCGGACTTTCTTCACAACCGGCAAACATACTACCCATCATACAAACGTTTCCGCCTGCAGCGATAGCCTTTGTCATATCACCAGAGAACTTGATACCTCCATCTGCAATGATTGGAATACCATATTCCTTAGCTACTTCATAACAGTTCATGATTGCAGTAACCTGTGGAACACCAATACCGGCTACAACTCGTGTTGTACAGATAGAACCTGGTCCAATACCAACCTTAACTGCATCTGCGCCTGCTTCGATTAACGCACGTGTTGCTTCACCCGTTGCTACATTACCAGCAATAACCTGAAGATCCGGATATGCTTCCTTAATCATCTTAACGCATCTTAATACGTTCTCTGAATGACCATGTGCACTATCAAGAACAACTACGTCTACCTTTGCAGCTACCAAAGCAGCCACACGGTCAAGAACATTTGCTGTAATACCAACAGCAGCACCACATAACAGTCTTCCCTGCTCGTCCTTTGCAGCAAGTGGATACTTGATTGTCTTCTCGATATCCTTAATGGTAATAAGTCCCTTTAAGTTAAAATCATCATCAACGATAGGAAGCTTTTCCTTTCTTGCCTTTGCAAGAATCTTCTTTGCTTCTTCTAAGGTAATTCCTTCCTTCGCTGTAACAAGACCTTCTGAAGTCATAGACTCCTTAATCTTCTTAGAATAGTCTGTTTCAAACTTCAGGTCACGGTTTGTAAT
>CAYUKO010000228.1:0-3920 GCA_964445375.1 uncultured Roseburia sp. | reverse complement strand
ACTAAACGGAAATCCGGATATCATTTTCAACTAACGGGGTTCTGAACAGATACAACATGGATATAAAGAGGTGTTTGCTCTAAAGGAGTATCCATATACAGGCTCACGATATTATTATACAAAGGAATTGGTATAGCAGAGCAACAAAAAAGCACCGTCCCCGATGCCTAAATCATCAAAAACAGTGCTTTAATGCACCGCCAGGGGCTCGAACCCTGGACACCCTGATTAAGAGTAAGTATGTCTAGATGTCATTTTGTAATACGAAAATTGTGCTGCAGCATTTTTCTGCAGAAGAGTTGTAATACGAATATTGAAATTAGAATTTGCGTATGCTATAATTGCCGTAGGCGTAAAAGTAGAGCTGATTCATGAGGTCAGTTAAACGAAAACCCCAAGAGTGCCAGCTCTTGGGGTTTTCTTGTCGATTACAGTTGACTAGACTGAGGATAGTTGCCGTTATTTTGTACCGTCTATCCATTTACAGATATAGTAGGCGATTATACCTGCCATGACGGACAATGCAAAAGTAGAGAAATCCATGAGGTCACCTCCTTCCTGTTCCCAGTGGGAGGGGCAACGATATAATCATAAGCGTTAAGTCGGATTATGTCAATTACAAGAAAAAGCACGTGCGTTTTGGCACATGCTTTTACGTTCTTCTCCTGCGCATTTGGAGAAGTGAAAGTATTAAAAATACAATTTCATTCTAACATATCTATGTGACTTGTCAAGTCAATGACTAATTTGTTTCTTGATATATTTTAGTTCTTTTATATTTAGATACCCATTATGTTTATATCCTTGTTTCATAAAGTCATAAAATCCTAAGTATACAGCTATAACATCCGCTGCATATCCTTTGGGATAGTAAGAAGAGAATTCTATTTTTTTATTAAATATATAGAGGTTCATGCATTCATGAATAAGTAAAGCGTATAGTTCTTCAGGTTTTTTCCGTGGCTCTGAATTAATGGTTATATATGCTCTATGAATATTAATAACATGGTTGCTTAATTCAGAGCCAAGAATACCGTATTGTACTGAGGGTTCTGGTCCTGTATAACCGACATATTTTAATATGTGCATAGTTGCGTTCTTTAGATTATCCATGTTATATGGGTTTCGATGGAAGCTCTCATAAATATTATAATCGGGTTCGTAGTGAAATCTAGGTTGTCTTATACAAACTTTTGTATGTAAAAGGATGCTGTCTAAATCTCTTTTTGTATTGGATTTGTGCGCTATTATTTTTTTACTGTTCCAGGATAATTTTCTTGTACCAGTAACGATTGCATGAAAAATATTGTAAATTAATTTAATAATCCAGATAAAAAATTTTATGATTGCAATTAGGATTAGTAGAATGATTATCTGGGCTATGTAGTCGATAATTTGTTCATAGCTCATGATATGTCTCCTTATCTTTTGCGGTTTATCCAATCTTGGAAGTTGATGAGTTTTCCGGTTCGTTGTTGTTCTGAACAGCTCCGGCGGCGGCTAGTGTCATGATCATAGTTTTGCTTTTTTCATCTGCAGATCTGTAGTATTCTACGAGTTTTTGTTCTTCTGATGTTAGGTCTTTGGATTCTTTTCCTGTTATTAGCCAGTCGATAGATACATTTAGCGTATTGGCTACAGATGCAACTTTATCATAACTTGGTTTTTGCTTTTTCCATTTTCCAATTTGTCCGTTTGATAATCCAGATTCTTTCTCTAATTTCATAATAGAATAGCCTTTTTCTTTGCAAGTTATTTCAATTCTCTCTAAAAATTCCATTAATAGACTCCTTTTTAAATTTCGCCAATTGGATAAAAATATATTGACATTTCGCCAATTAGCTAATATACTATACTTGTAATACAAATTAAGTTTGCAATACAAACGTATTACTTTTTGATTCTGTAATACGTAAGTAATACTTAATTGTAACACATGCGCATGAAAAATAATAGAAGGAGTGAAAAAGTGAAAGTATTAAAAATAACAAATCAGAAAGGTATAGAACGGTATTATTCAGAGTTTAATTGTTCACCGGTAATTGTTGGTGATGACGTTAGTTATGCAGTAGATGCAATGTATTATGATTGTGAGAATCATACGGTAATGTGTGATTGTTTAAAAGTATCTAGTGATATGGTTGTTGCAATGTCCTATTGTGTAGAGCTTTCTAAACAGCTTGAAAAACAGTTGGATTGTAGTTCTGATGATCCGTTATTTATTGCCTATTTTGAGCAGTGTAAAAATCAGATTGGAGGATGATAGTTATGACAACAGTAGTAAGCAACACTATCCAGAAATCTTTGCGTTTACCAGTAGATATTGTAAATTATATCGAACTGCAGCCAGGTGATTCATTTTCAAATAAGCTAGTAAATCTACTGTATGACATTATGAATGGTGATGAAATGCGCCAGGGCACTATAGAGAAATATGACGAAATGATCCAGGAACGCCGAATCAGATTAGTTGAGTTAAATAAAAAAGTCAACGGTGCTTCTATGTTAGTTAGCCGCCTGCAGGTGTTCTGTTCAACTGCCGAAGCAGCCGGACTATTGGAAGAACCAGAAAACACTACATCTAGCATAGAGGAAAGAGAACCCATTCCATTTGCTTAGAGATAGAAAAGAGAAGATAGAAAGGAAGAACGACCAAGTCGATAATGTAGATTTGCCCTAGAAAAGGTTGTAAATCGCAACCGTGTAAAAAAGGGCAAATCTACATTTTAGACGCGGTAGGCGGGGTCCGAAGGGGGGCAGCCCCTCGAAATAAAACACTAGAAAACCTAGGCAGCTTCGGCAGAGGAACAGAACACCAGGCAGGCGATTCGGTAATAGAAGCAGATTCGGCGTTCCTGGATGTTAGGACTTCGGCGAAGTCCCTATAGCCTAGAATATGGAGTTAGGGAATTATGATGAAGGGTAGACCAGGTGAATGGTATGAAGATGCTAATATAGCAGGATATTATGACCGGGATGGTAATTTAGTTGTGTGTGTAGAAAAGAGCTTGACTGATGCAGACATGGATAAATATGCGGTACAAGTACAGAATGGTGATGGCTATTATGATAGTAATGGACGTTATCGGTCTTATGGACATTATGACGATTAAATAGAATTGTGAGAGGGATAACATGAAAGTAACAGAAGTGACGAATGTATTCGGAGACAGAAAGCTGTATGATCTGTTCCTGCTGGTTCCGTCAGTCGATCAGCTCCCTTGTATAGAGCAGTATTATATTTATGGACGAGTTTTTGATAGTCCGATGGATTTAGAGCCAGTGCGTATTATTGAAGATGCTGCAGATGCTTTGACCTTCTGCCAGCGGTGCAATGAGTCCAGGAAGGAGATTCGTATAAATGTCGATAGAGATAGTTAGTCCTGAAGATCTGACACAGGAAGAAATACAGAATAGTCTGGAGTTTTGGGAACTGTACCGACAACAGTCGATACAGACAAATGACATAGCGGAATGTGAAAGAGCCTGGGGGCATATCAAAGCCTTGCGGCAGTTATCCGATAAACTTCCGTCCGGGGAAGTTTCCCCCTCTGGCTCTTTGGAAGAGTCCCGCCGGAGGCACAGAAACTTTCGGCAGTCGATACATAGAGCGGCGGTTTTTGCGCGTACAATGCTGCAGCGAAAACGGAAAGCTTAGTTTTTTTCTGGCTCCCCGTTTTCGTCGAAAAGACGGCGCGCGCAAAAATTCGGGAAGTCAAGCGAACCGTGGAATACCGCAGGACGCCGCACGGCGGTCGAGGATATGCCGCGAAAGTCGCTTTACTTCCCGAAAGCAAACGGACGTGAGCCGGAATGAGACGAAAACAACCGCAGGCGCAACGCGCAACTGCGGAACAGCAAGGAGTTATAAGCTGTGAATTATTTAATGTTACTATGGGTCATATTGGTACTTATATATG
>CAYUKO010000227.1:0-3922 GCA_964445375.1 uncultured Roseburia sp. | reverse complement strand
AGTTCATCTGGCACAGGCGAAGTGCTATGCCTATATTTATGCTGAGCAGTGTCATTTGAGGCATATTGGTGTCAGAATGACCTATTGTAATCTGGAAACAGAAGAAACAAAGTATTTTCATGAAGATTATACGTTTGTAGAGCTTCGAAACTGGTTTGAAGAGCTGATACTTGAATACAAGAAGTGGGCAGATTTTCAATTTGCATGGGAGAAAACAAGAACGAATTCGATTAAGGCACTCTCCTTTCCATTTCCATACAGAGAAGGGCAAAAGGAACTGGTCACTTATGTCTATCAGACCATTTATCATAAAAGAAAGCTTTTCCTGGAAGCACCGACAGGAGTAGGAAAGACGATATCAACGGTATTTCCAACCGTGAAATCAATGGGTGAGGGAATGACGGAAAAGATATTTTATCTCACTGCGAAAACGATTACGAGGACTGTTGCGCAGCAGTGTTTTGGATTATTGGCTGATAAAGGGCTTCGTATGAAAACTGTCACTCTCACAGCAAGAGATAAAATTTGTCCTTTAGAGAAGGCCGAATGCAATCCGGAAGCATGTCCTTATGCCAAAGGGCATTATGACAGAATTAATCAGGCAATGTATGAGCTTTTACAGGAGGAAGATCATTTCTCAAGAGAAACGGTATTAGCGTATTCACAAAAGCATATGGTATGCCCTTTTGAGATGAGTCTGGATATGAGTCTTTTCTCTGATGCCATTATCTGTGATTATAATTATGTATTTGATCCCAAGGTATATTTAAAACGTTTCTTTGCAGAGGGAAGTGGGAAAAAGGATTATGTCTTTCTCATTGATGAGGCGCATAATTTATTAGAGAGAGGAAGAGAGATGTATAGTGCTTCCTTGGTTAAGGAAGACTTTTTAAAGGTAAAAAAGATTGTAAATGAGAAGTCCCAGAAGTTGGCTAAACAATTGGAGAAATGCAATAGGGAGCTTCTTGCCATGAAGCGTCAGTGTGAGAATTATCGAGAGGAGGAATTGATAGCTACTTTTGTTATGGCTCTCACAAGAGCATACAGTACCATGGATGAATTTTTGGATGAGCATGAGAGTTTTACAGACAGAGAAGAGGTTCTGGAACTGTATTTTCAGATGGCTCATTTCTTAAATATGTATGAAATCATGGATGAAAGTTACGTTTCCTATAGTCAGCTTCTATCGGATGGAGATTTTATGCTGAAGCTTTTCTGTGTGAATCCGGCTACCAATCTAAAACAATGCATGCGAAAAGGGAGAAGTACCATACTTTTCTCAGCAACGCTGCTCCCGATACAATATTATAAGAAGCTTCTTGGTGGAGAACCGGAGGATTACGAAGTATATGCAAAGTCTACCTTTGAGGAAGAGAAGCGGGCGCTTTTGCTTGCGCGCGATGTGACAAGTAAGTACACAAGACGCAGCACGGATGAATTTCGAAGAATCGCAAGGTATATATATGAAGTCGTGCACCAAAGATATGGTAATTATATGGTGTTTTTTCCATCCCATGCCTTTTTGGAAGAGGTTTATGATGTTTTCATGGAAGAATATTTTGATGAAAACATTATGGAGTGCATCATTCAGGAGGATTACATGAGTGAGGCAAAGCGGGAAGAGTTCTTGCGAAAGTTCGAGGGAAACGAAGACTGTAATCTGTCTGCGCAGATAGTATTTGATATAGAAGAAGAGGAAGAAAGCATTCTGATTGGCTTTTGTGTCATGGGAGGAATTTTCTCGGAGGGAATTGATTTAAAAAAAGATAGCCTTATTGGTGCCATGATTGTTGGAACCGGAATTCCACAGGTTTGTTGTGAAAGAGAATTGCTGAAAAATTACTTTGATGAGCAGGGGGAAAATGGATTTGATTATGCATATAGAATTCCAGGTATGAATAAAGTATTGCAATCAGCTGGTCGTGTGATCAGGACGGCTGAGGATATCGGAATTATAGCATTATTGGATGAAAGATTTCTGGAATATCAGTATAGAAGGATGTTTCCACGTGAATGGAAGCACTATGAAATTATATCGGTGGATGAAGTCGCAAAACGGGTGGAAAAATTCTGGAATGATTGGTTATAAAAATGTAAAATCTGAATATTTATTCTACAAAAAATGCTCCAAAACGTATAAAAATGCTCATTATACTACTTTGAACAACCCAAAAAGTGCATTTTCGACACAAAACACAAAATGTGGATAACTATGTGGAAATTGTGGTTTTCTCAACAAAATCAACCGTATTAGGATGTGGATAGAAATGGTGACATAAAAAAGGAATCATTTCCGAGGAACTTTATGATATGAAAAAGAGATTGGAAATCATAGCTTGGAGTAAAAAACGAATTCTGTTAAATGTATATAATAAACAGATAATTCGATTTGTGCATAAACAAAACTATGAATTTTCAGAAAAATAGGTTATAATACTACTATATAAAAAAGTGTAATAAGCTAGAAAGTGTGTAAAGGAGAATAATTTATGTGGGCTTATGAAAGTGTATTTTATCAGATATATCCGTTAGGATTTTGTGGAGCACCTTTTGAAAATGATGGTGTATTAGAACATCGTTTGTTAAAGGTAAAGGATTGGATTCCCCATATGGAGAAGCTTGGAATCAATGCGATTTATTTCTCGCCATTATTTGAATCTGATACGCATGGTTATAATACCAGAGATTACCGTATGGTTGATAAGAGACTTGGAACGAACGATGATCTTAAAGAAGTCGTGCAGGCATTGCATAAGAAGGATATCAAAGTTATTTTAGATGGTGTCTTTAATCATGTAGGACGTGGTTTCTGGGCGTTTCAGGATGTTCTTAAGAACCGTGAGGCATCAAGATACTGCAATTGGTTTATACTGAATTTCCAAGGAGATTCTCCATATCATGACGGGTTGTGGTATGAAGGCTGGGAAGGAAATTATGATTTAGTAAAACTGAATCTTGGAAACGAAGAAGTAGTTGTTCATATTTTGGAAAGTGTAGAATACTGGATTAACGAATTTGATATCGATGGACTTCGTCTGGATGTAGCATATTGCCTCTCACCAGAGTTTGCAAAGCGTTTAAGAAGTTTCTGTGACAGTAAGAAGCAGGATTTCTTTATGGTAGGTGAAATGCTGCATGGTGATTATAAGAGATTAGTAGGAGATGATATGCTTCATTCTGCTACCAATTATGAATGTTATAAGGGATTGTATAGTAGTTTTAATTCTCTTAATATGTTTGAAATCATGCATTCGCTTCTTCGTCAGTTTGGACCGGAGGATTGGACGTTGTATCGTGGAAAACATCTCCTTTCTTTTGTAGATAATCATGATGTGACAAGAGTAGCAAGTATTCTGTCTGATGAGAAGCATCTTCCTTTGATTTATGCTATGGCGTTTGGTATGCCTGGTATTCCTTGCGTTTACTATGGCAGTGAATGGGGAGCAAAAGCACAGAAATCGGAAGGTGATCCAGCTCTTAGAGCCTGTTTTGAAGCGCCGCAGTGGAATGAACTTTCTGAGTGGATTCGTAAGCTTGCTGAGGCCAAGAAGAATAGTAATGCCTTACAGTATGGCGCATTTCGTTCTGTTGTTTTGAACAATAAGAACTGCATCTATGAACGTAAGACCGATACAGAACGTGTGCTAGTTGCCATTAATGCAGATAGTAGTGAATTTGTGGCACATTTTGATGCTGGTTGTGGAAAAGCGGTAGATTTAATTACAGGAGAAGAACATGATTTTGGAGGAGGAAGTACCTTACCGCCATATTCTGCTTATTTCTGGAAATGTGAACGTTAATCGGAATCGAAATAAAATATAAGCATATAAAAAGGGAGCTCACATGTAACATGTGAACTCCTTTTTATAAAGTGCGCCTAGCGGCGCACGTTTCTAATGGGTGAAAGTCCCTAATTCGCCCT
>CAYUKO010000226.1:0-4009 GCA_964445375.1 uncultured Roseburia sp. | reverse complement strand
AGTCCTTTCTTGAAAATGTATTATAAGCATTCCATCCAGTCCCAACTGCCATTTTTATAATTTGTTATAAGTTGTTACCAGATTTTCTTTCCCTTGTTTTTTCCCTTATGAGGGTTCGTAAACAAGGATAGAACGATATAACACGATACAAGATGTAACGGAGAGGACACCCACGAAAACTTTAGTGTTTTCAAGGGTTTGACGAGATTTTTATAACACGATATAACAGTTATTAAATCCCTAAAAACACCTCAAGTGAGAATTCTAATTTATTAGAGATTTAAAAGGATATTCAACATGAAAATTTTTAAAAAAGTTCTCAAGGCAATCATCTTTATTCCAATAACCCTTATTGCCTTAGTAATTACCTTTGAGATTATCGGAATGATTATCAATCATGCTGCTACCGTAAGGCAGACAAGAACATTACAAAATACTATTCAAAAAGAATTGGCTTCTGTAGAGATTATTGATACCTATTCCGAAACAGGAAATACCTCTGGAACAGGAAATCATGTGGATATGTTGTCAGTGGTTCTGTTTAAAACGGAGGACAATCCTGGTGAAATTGAGGACAAGCTAAAAGAATACTATGTATTTGATGAATGGACATGCTTTATCGTGTCACTGGATACGGTAAAGCAAAAACAAAATGAGGGCTTCTATTCATTTGCTAATCAGATGAATATTCCCACACCATCAGAAAATTCCTATTTCATGTATTTAAATCAAAGTGCTCCATTTGCAGATAATATAGTAGGACATTAGGATATATTTTGAAAAACCAGGAGTTCCCCTAGATTCATGGTAACATCAAATAGTAAAACACAAAAGCTATCGCTAGCATCCCGATTAACTGTGAAAATGGCTTAAAATCAGCGGTGCAAAGAATATTTGCGTTGTAAAAACAGGAATGTAAAAGGGCAATTGCTTGTCATTTTAACCAGCACAGATAGAATGAAATTGTAAGGAGGAACATGAAATGCAATTAGGTCAGACAATTGTAAAAATCAGAAAGGAACATGGACTGACACAAGAAGAATTTGCAAAAAAGTTCAATGTTACAAGACAAACAGTTTCAAATTGGGAGAATGAAAAGAGCTATCCTGATTTACTTACGTTGGTAAAAATCAGTGACATGTTTGGTTATTCTCTTGATACTATTTTGAAGGAGAATTCAGATATGACGGAAAAAATGTACTTTCTTCAGCCGCAAAAATTTTGCTACAAAATGCTGTATATTCAGCATAAGAAATTTCTTTTTCATTCAATAAATATTTCATTCCAGACTCCGGATTAGTTGCATCAACGAGTTCCGCACTAAAACTCATTTCTGCAACTAAGTTATCAGCTCCTTCATATTTTTCCATATGGTAGCTTTCATATCCTGCATTCATGCCATTACAATACATAATCCATATTTCTCCATTGTAATAGGTATAGGAAAGCATATTAGCATCGCCATCTCCCATAGCAAATTCATATACCTTATTATCACGAGCATCAAGATATATTCCACCATAAGGACCGCAAATAATCAGTTCATTTTCTCCATCATTATCAAGGTCAATTCTCTCCCCAATAGAATACGAATCCCATTCTTCTGAGTTCATGTTGAAATCTGTAATATTAAACGCCGATGTCACATCTGCTGCGTCAATTGCATCTATTGAGCCATTGATAAATGAATCCAATAGTTCTTCTGATGTCATTTTCGAATCTGCACTCTCACTTGACTGCATACCACTTTCCTGCTGTGTTGCAGAAAATTCATCTTTTTTTCCACAAGCAACAATACTCAACGCTATAAAAAAAACACACACCAATATTTTTTTATTCATATTTTTTCTTCTCCTATGCACTAACTATTTGTTATTATAAGCGTTATATACCATATCCATTTGCTCATTCATTACACGAACACCATCTGAATAGCTTACCGTTGACATTTCCAACAACCCATAATTTTCTGCTATGCTATTAAATTTTTCACTTTCCACTTCTGTATCATTTACATAAAACTTGCTTTCATCACTATCAAATTGCATGATACTTTTGGTCACATCTTTACAGATAGCTTTCCCATTTTCCATTGCATAATAGAAAATTTGGTTGGAAATTTGAGTTTCTGTTACAAATTCATTTTCTATAACAAAAACATTTCCTTTTTCTTTATATGTAAATCCACCATATTGTCCAAATGAATCCGTCCCCTCAGCTACAACCTGAATTGCTTCCTCATTTCTAATTGTGAACAAAACGGCACCATCTGTTTGGGATTCTCCAAAGAAAACAACCATTTCCCGAGTACTATCATCATCTAAATCAATAAATGAAACGGCAAAATCTGTTTTGCCCGCCGATATATAATTCCGAAGTACATTTACATAAAGTTCGATAGGTGAGTTGTTTACCTGATAATTTGACAGCACCTCATTTTTCTTTGTTGCGTGATATAATAATTGTTCCTCTGCATGTTCCGATTGCCTATAATATACATCAATTTCATCTGCACTGTATTCTAATATATAATAGCTAAAAATAACTGTATCATCTTGAAATACCTGCTCAGGATATTTTATATATATTCTGCTGTTTTCTATGTTCTCTATATTAGATGAATCAGCCAAAAATCGATAGGAAGATTGCGACTCATAATCTGAAATATCATAACCATAGTCGCTTTCCTTAATAATTAACTTACCCATTCCGTAATTAGACGGATATTCATATTCTCCTACCAACTTTTTTAGTTCATTAACAATTAAATCATCTGCAACTTTTGGGGGCACTGATAACTTCTCTTCCCCATCACCTGTGACATCTTCAGTTGCCGTCATATTGTTCGATATGTTTACTTGATTGTATTCTATGTTCTTTCTTTGCTCACATGCCAAAAGCATACACACTATAACACCTATCAATAAGAATATTGACTTTTTTTTCATTAACACTTCTCCTACTTCTTGCTTTCTTCTTGATCATTTACTCAAAATTATCCAAACGCTTTATTTTATATCACAAAAAGAAAGTCGAGAAAATATTCTGTACACAAACGACACATTTTTTGCGCAAACGACACACGTCTACCTCAGAAAATATATCTCATAATCAATTATCAAACAGCATTCTCCATTTAAAAAACGCCTTTTTAAACTCATTGCTATGAGTTCTTCCAATCGCCACCTCCAATCCGTTACACAGAGTAATCTTACGGCTATCTACTTTCTCAATATATTTCAAATTAACAATATATGACCTTTGTATCTGAAAAAAGCCAAATTGCTCTAATCTTTTTGACGTTTCAGATATACTTCCTTCGCAAAAATATTCATTACCATCCGCCATAAGGTATCTTAATTTTCTTCCACTTGTTTCAACAAGCAGAAGTGTATCTAATTTTATTTTTCTACATATGCCGGAAATGTCATTACAGCAAATGTTTCTTTCTTGTATTTTAGTTTTCACAAAAGAATCAAGTGCTTCTATTATCTCCTCCAAATGTTTTTTATCAATATATCTGAACGCATTTACTCTATATCCCAAACGGGCTAATTCTGTATGAGAAGTCAAAAAACAGATTTTACATTGTTTTCCAGCATCTATCAATTTCTCAGCAAGTTCAAAGCCATTTTCTCCTTCAGCAAGTTCAATATCTAAAAACACCAAATCTGCATCCTTATTTTTCATAAATTCTTTTCCATCACTATATGAATGGATTTGATATAAAATCTTCTTATCCTTACAGTATTTTTCAATAATTTCCTGTATCTTATTCCGCCATACTTCTTCATCTTCTACCACACATATTTTCATCGATTTATCTCCTTCGGGATAGCAATACTAATTTTAAATATTTGCTCTCCATTTTCCACGAAAGAATCCATATAGTATTCCCCCTGATACTTTTCAACAGTTGCAATAATATTTTTAAAACCAAATCCATGATTCGCTTTATCTTTCTTCGAAGTTTTCAAATAATTATTGTTTGTATTTACCTTTTCAACTA
>CAYUKO010000225.1:0-4028 GCA_964445375.1 uncultured Roseburia sp. | reverse complement strand
GGGTGGACAGGGCTCGAGACTGGGTGTCCTGACATCTAAGATGGCAAAGCCGGCAGTTTCTTTTGGTGGAAAATATCGAATTATCGATTTCCCACTAAGTAACTGTATCAATTCCGGCATCGACACAGTCGGCGTACTTACACAGTATCAGCCATTAAAACTGAATACACATATTGGTATCGGTATTCCATGGGATCTCGATAGAAATATCGGTGGTGTAACAGTATTGCCACCATATGAGAAGAGCGTGAATAGTGAGTGGTACACAGGTACTGCAAATGCAATTTATCAGAATCTTGATTACATGGAAACATATAATCCTGACTACGTTTTAATCCTGTCAGGTGACCATATCTATAAGATGGATTATGAAGTGATGCTGGATTTCCATAAGGAAAGCGGAGCTGAGGTTACGATTGCTTCTATGCCTGTTCCGATTGAGGAAGCCAGCAGATTTGGTATCGTTATTGCAGATGAGAACAAAAAAATCATAGATTTCGAAGAAAAACCGGAGAATCCGAGAAGCAACCTTGCTTCCATGGGTATTTATATATTCAGCTGGAAAACTTTAAAAGAAGCGCTAATTGCAAAGGCTGACCAGCCGGCACTTGACTTTGGCAAGCATATCATTCCTTACTGCCATGAAAACGGTGCACCTATGTACACCTATGAATTTAATGGCTATTGGAAGGATGTAGGAACACTCAGCTCTTATTGGGAAGCTAATATGGAGCTTATAGATATCGTTCCTGAGTTTAACCTTTACGAAGAATATTGGAAGATTTATACAAAGAGTGACATTTTGCCGCCTCAGTATATTGCTTCAGACAGTATTGTTGAGCGTTGTATTATTGGTGAAGGCTCAGAAATCTACGGCAAGGTATATAATTCAGTCATCGGCTGTGGCGTAGTAATAGGGGAAGGAACCGTAGTACGTAATTCGATTATTATGAATCAGACACAGATTGGTAAAAACTGTGTTATTGAGAAAGCAATCATAGATGAATATGCGCAGATTGGTGACCGGGTTGAATTGGGAACCATGGAAGAAAAGGAAAATGATACCAAGCCGGGTGTTTATAATCATGGCTTAGTAACCATTGGAGAAAAATCCGTGATTCCATCCAATGTTAGAATTGGAAAGAATTCGGTAGTTTCCGGCGTTACAGACTCTGCTGATTACCCGGATGGCATGTTGGACAGCGGCAAGACATTGATAAAGGCGGGTGAGTGATTATGAGAGCATTAGGTATTATTCTGGCAGGCGGAAACAGCAAGAAAATGAAGGAACTCTCTCATAAGCGTGCAATTTCAGCTATGCCGATAGCAGGAAGCTATAGAAGTATTGATTTTACATTAAGTAATATGACCAATTCCCATATTCAGAAGGTAGCAGTTATCACACAGTATAACTCAAGAAGCCTTCATGAACATTTGAATTCTTCTAAATGGTGGGATTTTGGACGTAAGCAGGGAGGTCTGTATACATTTACACCAACAGTAACTCCTGATAACAGTAACTGGTATAGAGGAACAGCAGAAAGTATTTACCAGAACATTCTGTTTTTGAAGAGAAGCCATGAACCATATGTAGTCATCGCAAACGGCGATTGTGTCTACAAAATGGATTATAATAAAGTATTGGAATATCACATTGCGAAAAAGGCAGATATTACAGTCGTAGTTAAGGACATGCCGGCAGATGCAGAAATCGAGCGTTACGGAACGGTTAAGATGAACGAAGACTTCCGTATTGAAGAGTTCGAAGAGAAGCCGATGGTAGTAAAGTCTACAACCGTTTCCTGTGGTATCTACGTAATCAGAAGAAGACAGTTGATTGAATTGTTAGAGAAGTGTGCGGAAGAAGGAAGATATGATTTCGTACAGGACATTCTGATTCGTTATAAGGATGTGAAGAGAATCTATGGATATAAGATTAATTCTTACTGGAGAAATATTGCTTCTGTAGAAGATTATTTCGGAACCAACATGGATTTCTTGAAACCGGAGATTAGAAATTATTTCTTCAAGCAGCATCCGGACGTATATTCCAAGGTTGATGATTTGCCACCTGCAAAGTACAATCCTGGTGCACAGGTTAAGAACAGCTTGATTTCAAGCGGATGTATCGTAAATGGTACCGTAGAAGATTCGATTCTGTTCAAGCAGGTATTTGTAGGCAATAACTGTTATATTAAAAACTCCATCATTTTAAATGATGTGTATCTAGGCGATAACACCCACATTGAAAACTGTATTGTAGAAAGCCGCGATACTATAAGAGCTAACTCTTACCACGTAGGGGAAAATGGAATCAAAGTAGTGGTAGAGAAAAATGAAAGATATGTTCTATAAGTAATGTTTGTGTTAAAGTAATTCAATTATGACTTGCAAAGGGGGATCTTAAGAATGACGATTACAGATGTACGCGTTCGCAAAATTACAAAGGAAGGAAAGATGAAAGCAGTAGTTTCTATTACTCTTGATGATGAATTTGTTGTTCATGATATTAAGGTAATTGAAGGAGAGAAGGGGCTCTTTATTGCTATGCCAAGTAAGAAGTCGGCAGATGGCGAATACAGAGATATCGCACATCCAATCAATTCTTCCACAAGAGAGACAATTCAAAAGACAATTCTTGAAAGCTATGAGAAGGCTTTATTAGAGCCAGACGAAGAAGCTTAATAGAAGAAGCTTAATATAGAAAAGCTAAAATTTCATAACATAATGTGGGTAACGGGATGCCGAAAGGTATCCCGTTTTTATACATATATGAAAGCAAAGGAAAGGTATGCTACTAATATGAAAGTTCGGGAAGAATTTACGTGTCCATTGGAGCTTGTACATGACATGATAAAAGGAAAATGGAAATCCATTATTTTGTGGAGATTGCGTTTAGGTCCAACATCCTTAGCAAAGTTGGAAAGAGACATAGATGGTATTACGCAGAAAATGCTATTAGAACAATTACATGAATTGATGGAATACGGTTTTGTAGAAAAGAAAACATTTCAAGGTTATCCATTGCGTGTGGAATATTCTTTAACAAAAGGTATGGGAGAGGAAATATTAGAAGCGTTGAAAATTATGCAGCATATTGGAATTGATTATTTGCTGGCACAGGGAAAAGAAGATATTTTAAGGGAAAAAGGTTTGATTTAAGAGTCATAAGTATACCCACAAAAAAGTGGGTAATTTACGAAGTGACAAACACGCATTACAATACAACATGTGGATCTGCAATAGATATAAATAAAAGCAGAGAGGTTGAATGATTATGAAAAAAGTATATTTATTTCTAGCGGAAGGCTATGAAGAAGTAGAAGCCCTGACAGTGGTAGATTTAGTGCGTAGAGCAGGAATAGAACTGGAAACAGTTTCTGTTACTGGTAATAAAGAAGTACGTGGTGTTCATGATATTTGTGTGAAGGCAGATAGAAGCTTTGAAGAGATAAACTGTGAAAATGCAGATATGTTGGTTTTACCAGGGGGAAAGCCGGGATTTGCCAATATGGAAGCATATGAGCCACTTATGGAGCAGGTTGATTCTTTTGCCAATAAAGGAAAATACATCGCTGCGATTTGTGCGGCACCTACCATATTTGGAAAAAGAGGATTGCTAAAAGGCAAAAAGGCATGCTGCTATCCGAATATGGAAAGTGATTTGAAGGAAGCAATCATTTCTTATGAAAATGTTTGTGTGGATGGAAATATCATTACCAGCAGAGGTGTAGGGACAACAATAGAGTTTGCTCTTGCTATCATAGAGATTCTGACCGATGGGCAGAATGCAGAGAATATTGCAAAGAGTATTGTTTATAACAAGTAAAGGATTTGATTATAAATGAACAACTTATTATTTTGTCTAAATGCTACGGTGCCTGTATTGAGTTTCTTTATCGCCGAAACAATTATTTTATAATTTAATAAGAAGTAATAGAGTAGGTAACTAACATTTTATAAAGGTAGTTGCCTACTTTTTATGTATAAGTAAGAGTAATGGAATTTATTTATTTTCAGTATAAAAT
>CAYUKO010000224.1:0-4038 GCA_964445375.1 uncultured Roseburia sp. | reverse complement strand
TTCTTGCAGTCTTTGCACTACCACCCGCACTATCTCCCTCTACGATAAAGATTTCACAGTTCTTCGGATCTTTATCAGAACAGTCAGCCAGCTTTCCAGGAAGGGCCATGCCTTCTAATGCAGTCTTTCTTCTTGTTAAATCTCTTGCCTTTCTTGCGGCTTCTCTTGCTCTTTGTGCAAGAATGGACTTCTCGCAAATCTGCTTTGCAACAGCAGGATTCTGCTCTAAGTAATAAGTAAGCTGCTCACTTACGATACTGTCAACCGCACCACGTGCTTCAGAGTTACCAAGCTTTTGCTTGGTCTGTCCTTCAAACTGAGGATCTTCAATCTTGATGGAAACAATCGCAGTCAGACCTTCACGGATATCGTCACCGCTAAGGTTTGCCTCGCTGTCCTTTAACAGCTTAAAGTTTCTTGCATAGTCATTAAAGGTCTTGGTAATCGCATTACGGAATCCCGCAAGATGCGTACCACCCTCTGGTGTATTGATATTATTAACGAAGCTGTATGCACTCTCTGTATAGGAATCGTTATGCTGCATGGCAACTTCTACATAAACATTATCTTTTTTACCTTCAAAATATAAAACATCTTCATATAAAGCAGTTTTACTCTTATTGAGGTAAGTTACGAATTCTCTGATACCACCTTCATAATGGAATACCTTCTCCACTGGTTCTTCCGGTCTTAAATCGCGAAGAACGATCTTAAGATTCTTTGTTAAGAATGCCATTTCACGAAGACGCTGCTTTAACACGTCATAATCATAAACGGTTTCTTCAAAAATCGTATCATCCGGCAGAAAAGACACCTTTGTACCTGTCTTTTCCGGTTCACATTCACCAACTACCTTCAACGGATAGCATACGTGACCTCTTTCATAACGCTGCTTATAAATCTTACCGTCACTACAAATCTCAACTTCAAGCCAGTTAGAAAGGGCATTTACAACCGATGCACCTACACCATGAAGTCCGCCGGATACCTTATATCCTCCACCGCCGAACTTTCCACCTGCATGAAGAATTGTGAAAACAACCTCAACCGCAGGAATTCCAGCCTTCTGATTAATTCCGACCGGAATACCACGACCATTATCAATTACCGTAATGGAATTATCCGGATTAATGGTTACGTCAATCGTATCACAATAGCCTCCAAGAGCCTCATCCACTGCATTGTCCACGATTTCATAAACCAGATGATGCAATCCTCGTGAAGATGTACTTCCAATGTACATACCGGGTCTCTTTCTTACCGCTTCAAGACCCTCCAGAATCTGAATTTGATCTGCTCCGTATTCAGCACTCATACTTAAACCTCCTAGTTTTCCTGTGTTACCGTTGCGTTTGAAACCTTAAAAATCCGATTGATTTCAAAGCGGTTATTCACAAATTCCTCCAACCCGGTACAGGTGATGATTGTCTGAATACCACCGATACTGTTGAGTAAATAATTCTGTCTATTGCTATCAAGCTCTGAAAGAACATCATCCAAAAGCAATAATGGAGTATCCTTCGTGAGCTTCTTTACAAGTTCAATTTCCGCAAGCTTTAAAGAAAGCGCCGCCGTTCGCTGCTGTCCCTGAGAACCAAACTTTCGAATGTCAATGGCATCCGCCTTTGGCGCTGCTTCATCATCGGGATTTACATTCCTTACCATAAAGGAAAAATCATCCCTGTGCGGACCTGTGCTTGTCATTTTCAGCTTCATGTCACGTTCCTGAGAAAGTGCAAGACTTCTTTCATAATCTTCCATGGAAACATCCGGCTCATAGATAATCTCCAGTTCTTCCCTGCCGCCGGATAACTTCTTATGTATGTCATAAATAATTTCATTTAACTGCTTTACAAAAGAAATTCGTCTCTCAATAATCTTACTTCCATAAGAAACAAGCTGTGAATCCCAGATGGACAAGGTTTCCCTTAATCCCGGTTGAAAATATAAATCCTTTAACAACTTATTCCTCTGGTTCACAATTTTATTATAATTATTTAGATTATAGAGATAAAAACTGTCCAACTGGCTTAGCTCCATATCCACGAATCTTCTTCGCTCTGCCGGGCCATTTTTGATAATGGATAAATCCTCTGGTGAGAAAAAGACAACATTTAAAAGCCCAAGTAAATCTGCCGCCTTCTTAATCTTCTGACCATTGATGGCGATTCCTTTGGACTTGCTCTTTCTTAAATGCATATCCACCCTGTTCTCAAGACCATCCTTTTCCACATAAGTCCTGATGTGGGCTTCAGCTGCCTGAAAATTTACAACATCTTTATCCTTGCTTCCCTTATGTGATTTGGTTGTTGCAGATAAATAGATTGCTTCCAGAATATTGGTTTTTCCCTGTGCATTATCTCCATACAGAATGTTCGTACCCGAATCAAAAGTCATGGATAACGAATCATAATTCCTGAAATTTTGAAGTTCCAGTGACTTAATAATCATGCTTTATTCTTCCTTGTGTTCTAAGCTTTGATAACAAAGGTATTTCCCTCAAAGCTTACCTGATCTCCATCTACAAGCTTCTTGCCTCTTTGTGTGCAGACTTCACCATTTACCTTTACAAGTCCATCCTGAATGACAAACTTTGCATCAACACCGGATTCCACCAGATTAGCAAGCTTTAACGCCTGACCTAACTTGATGAATTCGTCTTTAATTCTTACTTCTTCCATAACGAATCCTTTTTCTTTCTAAGAGTCTTGCCTTTCTTTAACAAAATAATCAATTTTATAAAAAAAGCATAGTTTCCCTATTATTTGAAATATATTTATTTTACCATTTTTTTATGAGTTATGTCAATTTATATAGGGTTTTTATAACATAAAAAGTGCAAGCCCTACAGCCTGCACTTTCTCTTTTAACCTACTGTACTAAACGTTACAGGAAGAATCAGATAAATATAGCTTTCCTGTTCATCCTTGATAAAGCAAGGAGCCTTTGGATTGAGTAACTTAATCTCGACTTCTTCATCATCGATAACTTTTAATGCATCGATTAAGAACTTCGGATCAAATCCAATCATAAGATCCTTACCACTCTTTACCACATCCATCTCTTCATCAAGACTACCAACGATAGAATTCATCTTCATTTCCATCACATCATCCTTGATATCAAGAATAATCGGCTTCTTATCGCCTTCCTTTACAAGAAGGGTAGAACGATCGATACAGCTCTGGAATTCACGCTTGTTTACTTTTACCTTGGTTTCGTAATCTGCGGAGAGAATATTATCAATCTTAAGATATTCTCCTTCAATCAAACGTGATACAACGGTTGTATTATCAAATTCAAATAAAATGTGTTTATCCGTAAAGAAGATGCTGACATCTTTATCATTATCACCAGGAAGAATCTTACTGATTTCATTTAAAGTCTTACCAGGAACAATTACCTTTTTCATACCATAATCATTCTTTAATTCAATCTTTCTTAAAGAAATACGTAATCCATCAGAAGAAACAACCTTTAAAATATTACCCTGAATTTCAAATAATTCACCGGTAAGAATCTTATTGGTAAAGTTATCAGCAATGGAAAAGCTTGTCTGTCTGATAACTTCCTTTAACGTAAACTGTGTAAGGAGAATAGAATCAGATCGTTCAATTTGTGGTAATGCGGAGAAATCTTCTCCTGATTTTCCTATAATATTAAACTTTGCTTTTTCACAAGTAATAACTGTTTTAAAGCTTGCATCTGTTTCAATGGTTACATCATTATCTGGTAATTTTCTTACCATTTCCAAGAAAATCTTTGCATCTAATGCAATAATTCCTTTTTCAATGATTTCTCCATCGATAACAGTTTCAATACCAAGCTCCATATCGTTTGCTGTTAAGGTAATCTGTCCTTTTGTTGCATCAATTAAGATACATTCTAAGATAGACATCGTTGTTTTACTAGGTACAGCCTTGGAAACGGTGTTAACACCATTTAGAAGATTTGATTTCGAACATATAATTTTCATGTGTATAACTCCCTTCGCTGAAAAAATGAAAAATTTAGACTGCAAAAATGTATATATAAATA
>CAYUKO010000223.1:0-4136 GCA_964445375.1 uncultured Roseburia sp. | reverse complement strand
ACCACCGTATTTACTGGGTTTGTTCTAACTTTAGTCTTATTTTACCGTAACCATCAGATATTCTTAATCCGGTGTGAAATAAGATATAGATTCCTTCATAGTATTTGCAGAAATGAGAATCTTCCTTCACAAATCTGAGAAACTCTCTTTGCTGCTTAAGTGTAATTGCCTCTCGTGTTACACTATCGTTATAGATAACTGTTACCAATTGAAAATCAAACGGATTCTTTCTTATTAAATCATCATCTACTGCCATTTGAAATGCCGGACGGACAACGCCTCTTATCGTTTTTATACTACTAAAGCCTCTACCATCTTTTTGCATCTGTATGAGCCATCCCTTCGCATCAGATAGCTTTACTTTATCAATACGCTTCTTACCAAATGGTTCTTTCGCAATAATATTGATAACAAAATTGTATCCTGCTTCTGTATTATGACGTACTCCGGTTTTTAAAGATACATATTTCTTAACAAGTTCTAAAACAGTTAAGCCACCACCCTCTGGAACAATTTGATCAAACAAATCAGCTTCTATTTTCTTTTCCTTCTCTCGAAGTGACAGTTCTTTCTTTTTTCCTGCTGGCAGCCTATCGTGCCTATCTAATCTCCAACTATATACATACTTTGCCTGACCATAGCCATCAATATATTTAAATTGATATCTACCATCTGGCCTTTGACTTTCTCCATTTCGGAGAATTCTTCCTTTATTGTCTCTACGTTTTTCACTCATTATTTCAGCTCCTTTGATATAAAAAGAGCCTTGATACGCTTAATCATTATAACATATCAAAGGCTCTATGTCATGACATATGTACTACCTATATGGCAGTCGTTTCGTCAATGAACTGCTCAAAAAGTTTTCGTTTTATTTGTACACGGTTTCCATTCATAAGAATGAAATCCGCAGTGGGATTATCCTGCACAAGCTTGTACAACTTTTTCTGACCTATGCGGAAAAGAATGGATGTTTCTTTTATTGTTAATGTATATTTTTCGGTTAATGGTATGTTGTCTTGTCTCATTAAAATTCACTCCTTCAAACACTTATATTCTTACTACGGCCTCTCATTCTACTTTGGTATAAGCTTATCTGTTCTCTATCTTCATCAACATCTCCTTTTGTCTCCACTGCACTGATTTTCAATGCTTCATTTTTCACCTTACCATCTACAATAAAGCTTCCATCTGCAACAAACTCGCCTATGCTTAATGTCCTCAATAATCTAGACCACTCAGCTTCAGCTCTAGCATCAATCATCTTTGCTGTCGTAGCAACACGATTTGCTGCTGGCTTAAAGTAAAGCATTAATCCGCACTGCATAATACGTTGTTGTACAGCAGATGCATTTCCCTGCAATACCATTTGCGTTGCCAGAATAAGGTTAACTCCCATCTTTCGCCCTTCCGATAATATCTGTGCCAATGCATTATTCTTTCCAGAAGGAAGATTCTGGCACTCATCAACAAAAATGTATATCTGCTTATCTTTGAACTGTTCTGCATTTGCTAATCTCCACAAATATGAGAGTATCATCTCTGCCACTGTTTCCTGTGCCTTTAAGTTGAAACGACTCAATCGAAAAATGTTAATTTTCCCTTCTTCAAACATCTTCTCTCCTGGAACAAAAACATTATGTGATGTCAAGAAATATAACTTTTCTCGTAACACTTCAGCAACTTTATTCCCTGCGAATTTTAATGCATCATCAATAGCCTTAAATCCCATTTCATCATAATTGCCTAACTCATATGTATATTGAAAAGCTTTTCTCAATTCAGCACTCTGTATACATCCTGCATTTATTGTATCTGCAACCACATCTGTTAAAGCTCCAATTGTATCAATAGGATTTTCAAATGTTCCATCTCGATATTTAATAGGTGAAAAAAGATTGCAAGGAATACCTGACTCACGAGCATGAATTTCGTACATATATGTTTCAAATGTCTCTTTGTACTTCCAAAAAATTTGATCTCCTGCCAATGTTCCATGCATATCAAAAGCTATAATGGTATGTCCTTGTTTCACTGCACTACAAATTAATCGCTGACATTCTACCGTCTTTCCACTTCCTGATTCACCGATAACAGCAATATGACGATTTTTCAAATTATCATCATTAGTAGTTACTGGCTTACCTTTATATTTACCTATATCTAACATTTATCCATCTCCTTTGCATCTATACATAATTCAATAATATCCATCTCACCTAAAAGATTCATTTGACTTCTCTTGAATTTCAACATTCGAATCCTCTGATATTGCCCTGCAAGATTGTAATACCCAACTTTTGTCGTGTACGTCTTCATTTTGTCTGCACAAAGTATTCCCGTTTCAACCAATGTCTTTTTTAATACATCAATCGAAAAGATTTCTAATAATCTGCTAACAATCACTTTAAAAAACGATTCTTTCAAGTAAATAAACTCTGTGTCATATAAAATAATAACGTCTATTTTTTCGATTGTTGCCATATCTAAATTAGGCAACTCATACACATCACCAAACTTCATCCGCTCTTGCCAATCATATACTTCATGCAAGAAAACTTCATTTAAATTATTTGTATCGTAATTATCTTCATCACGCTCCACAAGATATTCCGAACACTTTACAACTTCATCTAATTTATGTTCATTCTTACAAATTGCAGGTGATGGATAAAGAAAACAAATAGAGGCAATTAGTGCCTTTTGTTCCTGTTTATACTCGTACTTACAAAGTCTTCTAATTAAGTCTAGCACAACCGGAATCTGCTCATCTGCTGGAACAACATATGCGTCGTCTATAGTCCCCTCGTTTACTATTTTATCCTCTATATAAATCGTGAAGAAATTACTCATATCACAATCACACGGTACTCTTTCTGATATTATTAAAGGCATTACATTCAGTTTTTCACCTTCAATTTCTCCTGCCCGTACAACGGAACACAATATTTTCATGAACTCCTTACTTTTATTTGATTCTAAATAAAAATATGGTATAAATGTTGAGTTATATTTTGTTAAAATCGCCCCCATCTGTTTCAGTTTCTGTAATTCATTCAATATAGGAACTCCTTCATCTATCAACAGCTTAGCTATTGTTCTAGACTTTCCTTTCTCCACTACAAGCATAATTGGCTTCATGGGTTCATAACCAATTTCTTTTATGATAGGCAGATGTATTCCTAAAGACTTCAAAATCAGAAGCTCCATAGGCAACTCTTCATAATTACACATTATTCAAAACCTCCATAAATGTTCTCTCTGATTTTGATACAAAATGCCATTTTTCATCTCCCATCTTGACCCAACCGTGAAAAGCTGGTAACTCAACTACTTCTGCATTTTCAAAAATGTATGCTAAGAGAGCATTAACTGCACTCTTTTCAGTTCTTCCTGATACTAGAAATAACACACCTTTTCCTTTTAATTTTCTCAGAAAAACATTAGGCTGAATTCCATCATCATACGGAAACACTAATCTATTGGTTGTTTCTTCTCCCCAAATAACCTCAACAGCCATCTTCTTTACTGGGTAATGCACAATTATTATACGAGCTTTAAAATTTTTCACATTGAGTAATCTCTTTGTAACAACTGATTTATTTTCATAATCTGTAACAGCAAACATCAAATTCCTTTCGGCATCTTCATATACTACACACGACATCATTTGCAAATATGTCTGATATCGTATTTTAAGCTCATATATTTTTTGCTCAAATTCCAATTTCTGTTGCATACTGATGAAATTCTTTTCCAAATCAATTTGCTTTTTTGCTATATCATAATTTAATTTTGCATAATTACTAGATGCTAAATCATTCTGATTCCGATTTGAAAGGCCTTCCGTACTTATTCTGTTCTGAACATTATCCTCTTTATAATCTCTAGTCATTATAAATGGTTGAATCACTTTTCTTTTGTCCCCCTTCTTCCATCATTGTCCATTAACGTTCCTCCTCATCTAAATTATTTAACTTAATTTTATCCCCTTTCATATAATTCTCTTACGACATAGCAAAACTTTTCCTCACTTCTTTTGACAAGCCATGTCGCTTATTGTAAAATTATTATTAGGAGCTCCTGTATACTTTAAATAGGTCAAGAAATTGACATAAAAAAATACCTCAAGTAAA
>CAYUKO010000222.1:0-4196 GCA_964445375.1 uncultured Roseburia sp. | reverse complement strand
TACGGTGGTGTGGGAGGTCGGTAGATAAAATAATTATCTACCTCCTACCCGATTTTCTTATTAAAGAGGTATTGAGATGGAGCAGACAGAGCTTTTTACCAAAGACAAATTATTGAAATTAATATTACCGCTGGTAGTGGAACAGTTATTGGCAGTAACCGTAGGTATGGCTGATATGATTATGGTTTCCGGTGCCGGCGAGGCAGCAGTATCCGGTATTTCCCTGGTAAATACGATTAGCAATCTGCTGATTATGATGTTTTCTGCGCTAGCAAGCGGTGGTGCGGTAGTTTCAGCACAATATCTTGGAAGCAAAAATCAAAAAAGTGCATGCAGATCAGCCAATCAGTTGATATTGCTTTGCTTTATCGTGTCTATGGTAATTACAGTATTTTCCTTATTCGCAAACAGATGGCTTTTGAACCTGATTTATGGAAATGTAGAGAAAGCTGTTATGGATAGTGCGGTGACGTATTTCTATATTACAGCAGTATCTTTTCCGTTTTTGGCTATTTATAATGCGTGTGCAGGACTGTTCCGTTCCATGAATAACTCTAAGATATCCATGATGGTATCTGTAATCATGAATGTGGTTAATATCACAGGAAATGCGGTATTTATCTTTATTTTTCATATGGATGTAGCAGGTGTAGCCTATTCGACACTGATATCAAGGGCAGTTGCCTGTATCGTGATGCTGATTCTGATAAAAAAGCCATCCTATGACATTCATATAACTTCGTATCTAAAATTAGGATGGTTCCCTGATCTAATCAAGAATATTCTACATATTGGTGTTCCAAATGCATTGGAAAACAGTATGTTCCAGATAGGAAAGCTTTTGACTCAGAGCTTGATTTCCAGCTTTGGAACAGCTTCTATCGCTGCCAATGCCTGTGCAAGCACGGTTGAGATGCTGGCAGACATTCCGGCAATGGCAATTGGACTTGGTCTGATTACGGTAGTCGGACAGTGTGTCGGTGCAGGAGATTATAAGCAGGCAAGATTCTATACAAAAAAGCTTATCAAATATGCTTATTTGTTCCTGCTTTTTGTAAATGTCGTAATCTTTGCTTCGGCAGATTTGATTGCCGGCTGGTATAATCTGACAGAACTTGGTCATCATTATGCTGTTGAACTGATACGTTATCATAGTATCTGCTGTGTATTGATTTTCCCTCTTGCTTTTACCATACCAAATGTATTGAGAGCGGCAGGAGATGTAAAGTACACCATGACAGTAAGCATCATATCCATGTGGATATTCAGAATTGGTCTTGCTTATGTCATTGGTGGATATATGAAGCTTGGTGTATTAGGCGTATGGATTGCTATGACCATTGACTGGGCAGTAAGGGCAGTATTCAATGTAATCCGCCTAAAGGGTAATAAGTGGGAAGGAAAAGCAGTTGTTGAATAATATGTGAATGGAGGGATATCATGAAGAAACCAATTGCAGCAAAATCGGCGTTTTCCTGTGGAGTAAAAGCGCTGGATTATCTAAAACAGATACGTTGTAACAATGTTGTAATCATCAGTGATGGGAAAGAAGAAGATATCAATATCGTTGAGAAGATTCATACCATTATGGAAGAACAGAAAATTTGTGTTTCGGAATATACAAGAATCAGTAACCATCCTTCCTTTCATGAGTTGCTCATGGGGGAAGTTGTTTTGAGAGATAAGACGCCGGATACCATTATAGCGGTAGGCGAAGAGAACGTGATTAATGCGGTAAAAATCATGATGCTTTTGTACGAGTATCCAGATATTGATTTTGACCATATGGACGAAAAAGAAGAGGATTCCATGAAGCTGCAAACGAAGCTGATTGTGATTCCTGCGCATTCAGAAGCCACAGAAGAAGTCAGCCAGATTACATCAATCATATTTGATTGTAATGATATCAAAAGAGAAAGAGTTAGTTGTTAAAATATAGGAGAAAAGAATAATGAAATATCGTTTTCCACAGAAGATACAGACATGTCAGAACAGTTTAATACGTGATGTTGCAGAAAAGGGCAGTAAGATTCCGGGCTTTATTTCTTTTGCAATGGGTAATCCGGCAGAGGAGAGTATTCCGGTAGAGCTGCTAAAGGAATGTGTAACAGAAGTTTATGAGGAGAATCCGATGGGCGTTCTTCAATATGGTCCCATGACGGGAGAGAAAGCACTTGCTGATTGGGTGAAGGAAAGACTGGTCACGAAAAAGGGCTGTTCGGCAGACGGAAATAAGGTATTACTGCTTGCAGGTTCTGGCAAAGCGTTAGGACTTGTACCTAGAACTATGTGCGCAGAAGGGGATGAGGCATTCTGTGATGAATTCACGTTCCCGGTTTCCTTCAACAGTATGAATAATGTTGGTGCGATTCCTGTCGGAATCCCAATGGATGAGAAAGGAATGATACCGGAAAAGTTGGAAGAACAGGCAAAGCGTGGAAAAGGAAAATACATCTATCTGATTCCAAATTTCCAGAATCCATGTGGTATGACCATGCCTTTAGACAGAAGAAAAGAATTGTATGCCATTGCCCAGAAGTACGATTTGCTTATTTATGAGGATGATCCATACGGGGATATTCGCTTCGAAGGCGAAGAGGTTTCATCCTTTAAGAGCTTTGATACAGATGGCAGAGTCATCTATGTAGGTTCTTTCTCAAAGACTTTGTCTGCTGGTCTGCGAGTAGGCTTTTTATATGGTGCAGATGAGCTTATTGAGAAAATTGCAAAGGTTAAGAGTGCGGATGGTCAGGACCCAATCTTCAATCAGAAGATTATTGAAAAATGCTTAAGTAAGATGGACTTTGATGAGCACCTTAGGAAAATTAGTCAGATTTACGGAAGAAAGTGCCATCTTATGATAGATGGACTGACAAAGAACTGCTCTTCGAAGTGTCAGATTTTAAAGCCGGAGGGTGGTATGTTCATCTGGGTCACGATTCCAGATGAGGTGGATATTGATGCGTTAAGTGACGCAGCAATTGCAGCAGGAGTCGGTGTTGTAAAGAGCGAAGCATTTGCCGTAGACCCTGAGAGACCAGGACATGCATTCCGACTGAATTTCTCAGCGTCACCAGATGATATGATTGTGAAGGGCACGGAGATATTCGGAAAGATTACAAGGGAGTTTTGTGATTAAAGATAGGGATGCATTGTAAGCTGTATATTCAGTATTTGAAGGAGATGATATGTATGGATATCCGTCAGCTCAAGTATTTTCTTACAATTACTGAAGAGGGTGGAGTAACAGCAGCGGCAAAGCGCCTAAATATGTCTCAGCCGCCTCTTAGTAATCAGCTGAAACTTTTAGAAGATGAACTCGGAGTGACGTTGTTTGAACGCAGGAATAAGCGTCTTATATTAACTACAGATGGACAACTGTTGTATAAGTATGCGAAAAATCTGACGACAGAGTTCGACCATACCATACATATTTTTCAAGAAATTAGAGATGGTATTACTGGAACGCTTAGTATTGGATGTATTTGTTCTCCAGCAATTATGTTTCTTCCAACTCTTATGAAGAACTTTATAGGGAATAATCCGCAGTTGAATTTACAGGTTTATGAAGGAAATAGTAGTGAACTCTTGAAACTCCTTGATAATGGAGAGATTGATATGTGTATTATCAAGGATAACTTTAATCATGGAGTTTATGAGTCGATACTACTTGATTCTTTGTTTGGATTAGAGGCAGATTATTTTACGGCAGTAGCGTTAGCGGAGTTCTTTGATTCACAGGAGAAGGATATTAAGTTTTATGAGCTGGAGAACAAACCTTTGATTTTACAGCGAAGGCATGAATCATTGATTCAGAAGGCATGCAGCAACTATCATTTTTCGCCTGAAATTATATGTACAAACAACTCTGTTATGACCTCTTTAAACTGGTGCTTAAATGGTTTAGGAATTGGTATTATGCCTTATAGTTCAACAAAACTCAAAGCATTGCTTATAGATGGTGAAAAGCTGGTTACAAGAAAGTTGATTAAGCCTTCTATAGAAACGAAAACAGTGCTTGTATGGAAGAAGAACCAGTTGTTGAGTCCTACGGCACAAAAGTTTGTTAATGATATTCAGTTTCAACGCAAAATAACAGATGATTTTTAACAGAAGTAATGTGATAAAAAACATTCTTTTTCATAATAAAGATATAAAATTATCTAATTTCTTAGATTGGATTTTAGAAAATCAAT
>CAYUKO010000221.1:0-4217 GCA_964445375.1 uncultured Roseburia sp. | reverse complement strand
TGAAAAACTAACATATCTGTTCATAAATTCATATTCTCTTATCTTAATGACATTGGACAGAATATGGGGGCCGGTAAGGTTGACCGTGTAAGAAAAGGATATAAGGTTGGATTGTGGAGCGTCATCATTTTCAGTTTGATTATGTTGATACCGGGACAGTTCTTTGGGGAAGCAATCGTAGGAATCTTTGTTCAGGATGAAGAAGTCATTGCGATTGGTGCAAAAGGACTTGCAATTACAAGCTGGTTCTATTTCTTCCTTGGTATGATTTATGTGGCAAGAAGTGTATTAAATGGTGCAGGTGATGCAGTATATGCCATGATTAATGGATTGATGGAAGTTGCAGGTAGAGTAGGATTTGCAGTACCGCTTACCAAGATTCCTTTGATTGGAATGTGGGGTGTATTCTTAACAACCGGACTTACCTGGGCATTAACGGGTCTTGTAAGCATGCATCGTTATAAAAAAGGCCTTTGGGCGAAAAACATTACGGTAAAAGAATAAAAAGATTAACAGAAAACGAGGTATCACAAACGGATACCTCGTTTCATTTTTTTTATTGTTCTTCATCATCCTTCTTCTTAGGAACCGGTTTAAAAAGAATCTTACATACTAAAGCCAGACCACCAAAGATTAAAATCAGAATCCCTACCCACTCAAATAATGTCATGGTAGCCAGATGGAATCTGGTTGAGAAAATGACAGAAGCGATAATCAGTAAGATGGTAATACCAAGGAATAGCTTTCTTCCAAAGGATTCCGGCTTCATAAAAATCATAATAATGGCTATGATAAATGGTACGATGATGATTCCAGAATGAAGATTTGCGGAACCAATCCTAAGTCCGGAGGAAAAGAAAGAACTGCTTACCGTAACATTGGTTGAGAACCAGTATAATCCAACAGCAAGCATAGCAATTCCACCAAGAAATTCCAGTAATTCATTTTTCTCATTTTTCATTGGTTAAATCCTCTTTCTATATTAATTTCTGACCGCATTCGCTACAGAATTTTGCGCCATTGGTAGGAGTACCACAATTTGGACAGAACTTTGGAGCAGTACCGGTAGAGGAAGCTGGCTGCATAACAGGCTGTTGTGCCATTGTATTGGACATATTGTTGACCATTTGCTGTCCCATCATCATTCCCATTTGCATGCTTGCCATATCTACAGCGGCACCAGCACCACGACCATTGCCTTTGGAAAGGGCATCTGTCATTGCCATCTGCTGATAGCGGTTCATGTCACCTACCATAGCCTGCGAAGCAACCTTGGTCTGCATAGCCTGAATTTCCTGTGGATAGGAGAAATTAGAACAATTAAAACCTGTTACGGTAAGACCAATCTTTATCAATTCCATATCCAGATCCGTTTTAATGCCATCACTGATTTCATGGGAATTAGCCTGAAGGTTAAACATGTCCTTGCCTTCTCTGGTAATCCATTTCATTAAAAGTGGATCAAGAATAGAAATAACATAGTCTCGGATATCATTTATGGTATAAATCTGTTTTATACCTGCTAAGGAATCAATAAGCTGCAAATAATCATTTACCTTCACATCAAAAGTTCCATAAGCTCTGATAGGCATTCCACCAGGAAGTCCCGGAGCCGGAAGGCTGATGACATTCTTGGTTCCCCATTTGATGTTAAAAATTTTGGTATTTACAAACAATACTTCTGCACGGATACCACTGTTGAAACCAAACTTAAAGCCCTTTAAAGTAGAAAGAAACGGTATGATATCAGATTCGATTTCAAAGCTTCCTTCATCCTTAAAGATACCCTCAACTTTACCATTATACATGAAAACAGCATCCTGCCCCTGTCTGATGATAAGGCGGCTGTCCTTTTTGATTTCACTATTTGCCCATTTCCAGAAGATAATGTCATCTCTATATTCCTTCCATTCAATAACGTTAGCAAACTGATTGCTGAAAAAACCCATAATAACCTCATTTCTGCGCTTTGCGCCATAATATATAATTAGAAAAGATTCTTCTCATTCAAATTCTGTATTGTATCATGCTGCCCGGATAAATCATCCTCAGAATCCATAGAATTCTCAGAACAATATTCGTAGCCGGCAGGAGTGTCTACACTTCCATGGTAGCTGTTGTTGTCCTTAGAATAACCATAAAAGATAGCAGCTAAAATTGCAAGGGCAATCGCCACAAGAATCGCAATCTTAAATGGACTCTTAGGATAGGCTCCATGTATTTCACCGGTTTGACCATTGATGGCAACCTGATAGGTTTTTCCTTCATAGAAATAGGCGGTAGAATATACAGGAACAAGAATATGCTTATAGGATTCATTTCGATACACAGGTCGGATACGAATGTCCTTTACCGTGTCATAGCGATGAAGAACCTGATCTCTGGCACAGTTTCTTAACTGCTGCGCCATGTCCTGTCTTGCTGTATTATGTGCAGAGCTCAAATCAACGTCAAAGCATTGAGAAAAATGACCGGAAAGATACTGCGGTGAATAGGATACCAGCCGTTTTGTATCATATGGCTCAATGCTTTCTAAGAATTTGGAATGTTCATTGCTTACTGCTTTCACAAGAAGGTCATCGAATTGATAGTGAACATGCCCGCGTGTATGATACCAGTCTGTGACGGTCTTCGTGTGTACATTTCCTTCTTTATCTTTGTATCGTTCGGTTCTGTTCTTTCCGCCCATGGCAGTATAATCTGCATCAGAATCCGCATCAAACGTCCAATAAGGAAGATATAATCCCTGAATTTTATCTTCCTGATATAGATTTTTAAGTTTTCCCGGAGCCAGCCAGCGTTTTTTTACCCAACCGTGAAAAATTTCTTTAGCGCGAATCCTATCAATGGAAAAAGGAATAATACCATCAGGAACGATCGCATCTAACTGTTTTTGTGCAAGTACATAGGAAGAACCACAGTAAGGACACTCGGAAGTTGTTTCGTCTTTTCCGATTTCAATAGTTGCACCACATCCGCTGCACTCCATGGTGCTGGATGTCTTTTCGGATGGTTTGATGGTGCGCTTTGCATCCATGGTTAATCTATGTTCAACAATGCTATCTTCATCATTGAGAATAGGAACAAAACTTCCACAGTTTGGACATTTCATCTGTTTGCTGTCAATATCATATTCCATAATACCGTTGCATGATTCACAGCGATATATTTCTTCTACCATTTAAAACCTCTTTCCAGCTGACTCTGATCTAGCCTTTATGTAATCATTTGTTATAGTATATTCAAAATGGGAATCTGTTTAAGATTCCCATTTACAGTTTTATGTATTATTTACCCATCTGTGCTTTCAAGGCAGCTAATTCATCATCAATAGAGCTGTCCTGCTGAGGGTTATCATACTTGCTTGTAAGACTCTCAATGGATGCCTCGCTTGCTGTCTGGTTTAATTCAGACATTGCATTTGCCTCATCCAATAATTTATTTGCCTTTGCTTCCATCTTTTCAAAGGCTGACATATCATTATTAATTCCGATAGCAGAAGAACCAATCTTATTGATTCGCTGCTGTGTCTTTGCAGCCGCCATCTTTGCCTTAATGGAATCTCTTCTTGCATTCAGTTCATTGATATCATTTACTAATTTATCATGCATGGTACGCATCTTGGTAGCATTCTCAGCTGCAACCTGATAGGTACTCTGTAAGGAAACAAGCTGGTCACTGTATATCTTCTTCTGAGCCAGGAACTGTCTTGCATCATTATCATTACCGGCAGTAATTGCTTTTTCTGCGTATGTCTGCATTTTGGTAATATTGGCATTACATTCATCCAAAGCACGTTTTGCTCTGCTTTCTTCTGCAATAACAGTAGCGGTTTCTGCCTTTACCTTACCAAGATCACTTTCCATATTTCTTAAGTACTGATCGATCATTTTCTCAGGATCTTCTGCCTTATCTAATAAAGCGTTGATGTTTGCTGACATAATATCCTTAAATCTTTCCATGATTCCCATATTGTGCATCCTCCTCGAAAAAAGTTAGTTAATATTTGCAAAGTTCAAGCGATTCATTTTTTTATTATATCTTTTGATACAATTATTGTCTAGTTTATTCTTTGGTTTGTGAAAATTGCTGAACCTTATGTATTTATCTTACATAAAAGAAAGGTGATTATCCATTGTAAGAATAGAAAAATAGATAGTGATAAATCCGCTGGAATAGAGAAATAAAATAATAGAATTAATAATTATTAAAATGTT
>CAYUKO010000220.1:0-4226 GCA_964445375.1 uncultured Roseburia sp. | reverse complement strand
AGGTTCTGACAGAAGCTGCTATTAAGGGTAAGGTCGATCCATTGATTGGTCTGAAGGAGAACGTATTAATCGGTAAGCTTATTCCAGCTGGTACCGGTATGAAGAGATATCGTAATGTTAAGTTAGATTGTGACATGGAACTGAATGATACCTTAGATTTTGATGATGAGATTGATTTCGGAGAGGATGAGGATGCATTCAATCAGTTTGATGAAGCACAGGAAACAGTAACAACTTCAGAAGAATAAAGATATAATAAAAGAGTATCGTGATTATCACGGTACTCTTTTTACGGTATTACATGTAATTGCTCATCATATTCTAAGTCATCTGCAGTAACAACCTGCCAGGTATTAATTTTGAAAAAATCCTCTTCACTATTTTCAGGATAGAAGAAGGTAAGGGTAATCTGCAAATTTTGTAAATCAGAAAGAGGGAAGGTATAACTGGTTGGTATATTCTGTATTGCTTCCAGATAAGAAGTTTCATTTTCGCAGGAAGAATATGCATTTGAAAGTTGATTTTGGACATCTGCTAACATTTCTTCAGCCTGGTTACAGATTTCATAATAGGAAGCGGATCTGGTTAGAACTTTTTGGCTAAGTTTCTTGTCAGAATTGGCATTGACAAGGGATAGAACACCAAAAGAAACAAGGCAAAGAACAACGAATATCAACAGAATTGATGGAAGTCCTATATTCATGGAAAATTGAGTTTTGTTTTTCATAAATCCAAGTCTCCTTTCTGAATTAGTATATAAATTTTTTGACAGAAAGCTGGTAAATCTGGTAATCTTCGTCACATAACAAATCAATAAAAGCATTTTCTAAGATATCACAGGAAATATCACTTGGACATTTGCTAATGTATATATCTTGATAGGCAAAAGTTTGATCTGAATGAAAATCCGAAAAAACAAGATAGGAAGCTTCTTCTAAAGCCTGAATAGAATTCCAGTCTTTGTCAAAACAAAGTAAAATATGTTCTTCAGGGGAAAAGGAAAGTTTGGTAATGCAATCTGCATCAGCATAAATATCCTTTAGAACGGGATATTCCCCCATACTTCCAAGAAACGGTTCTGCAAGATTTTGACTCCATAATAGTGCCTGATTGGTTTCAACGGTTTCACGGCTGTAGAAATAGGTACTGATAAAAAGTTGTAGACAAATAGCGGCTGCAACGATAAAAAAGAAAATAGATAGAACGAGTTCAATAAGGAAAAGGCTTGATCTTGATGATTGCTTATTCATAGTTGTCCTCCGTATTATTGGGCATGTCACTATGCATACTTACGTAAATAGAAAAATCTTCTTCATTTGTATCAGTGAAGGTAATCTTCAATATATTTGGTGTTAGTTGTGAAAAAGAAAGTCTGTGAAGTTCCATCACCGGCTGACCCGCATCTAAAGGAAGTTCAATGTCTGTTCTGGCAAAGAGCTCGTAAAGATAACCGTCATACTCATAAAGTGAAGTGGCATATGGGATTCCCTGAATGGTATTTGTCAGCATTAAAATCTGAGTATCACCTTGTGAAGTAATGTGAATAGAATCACTGGTATCAGATTGTCTGATTTTTTCGGTAATATAGGCAATCGAGGTTCGGGATGTATAATTGGAATCCATTTGAGAAACGGTTTTCTTATATACATCTGCGCCAAATAGAATAAGAAGAACTGAAGATGCTGCAAAAACACAGAACAAGGACAACACAAAAAGAATGTCAATCATATGATGATGTTCTGATCGTTTATTCATACAAAGTATCTCCTTTTACTCAGAATCCTCTTTTGGAATAATGGTAATATCAGGCATGATATTGGAACCAATTGAGGTGTAATCAACGAAGAAAAGCTCCGAATCATAAAAAATTCCGTAATGTTCCTTAAGATAATCCAAACTGGGAGGGTAAGTACCCTCTACGGCATAACATTGGACCACACTACGACGAATAGCCTGTTCTAGACTTTTGGCCTGTTCGGAGGAAGTTGTGTTATCAACCGTTTGAATTCCTTTAAAAAAGAAAAAAAGAAAAGATAAAAAAAGTAAAATGGTAAATATTTTCCATATCATATGGAAAGAAAAATAAGTATGCTTTTGAAAACGGTTCATAGTTAGCCTCCTAACCAATGCTGGACATAATGCCGATTAAAGGCATGATTACAGAAAGCAGAATCATACCAACCATAAGAGAAAAGAAAATGACAATGGTTGGTTCGATTGCACCAAGAATACGATGCATTTTAGTTAATGTTTCTTCTTCGTAATAGTTTGCAATTTTACTTAATACGACATCTGTTTCACCAGAACGCTGACCGATTTGCAGCATACGAAGATGTTTTGCCTGAAACATACCGGCGTTTTTCATGGCTTCATACAAATAATCACCTTTTGAAATAGAGTCAGAACACATTTTAATCTGTTGTGAAACAATTTCATTATCAACCAGCATTTCTGCAAGATTCAGTCCATGGAACAGGTCGACACCGCTTGCAGTAACCATTGACATGGCACTCGCAAATCTGGCATAAGAAATACCAAGATAAAAATTGCGGGTTAATTTGTTAGTGTGCAGAAATGACATCCATTTTTGTCGGCATATAGGAATATGGTAGATTGTAAAAAAGAGGATACCAATAAAAACGGCTACAATAATCAGAGCTCCAGAGAGAGATTCAATGGAATTGCCAATATTCATAAGTTTTGCGGCAACGCCAGTAAGTTCGCTTCCTAGTTGTAAAAAGACCTGATTAAAGATGGGAAGAATCTTGGCGAGCAAAACTGCAAGAATGATTAACATTAAACAAATCATCACAATGGGATAACTGATTGCATTTTTTATAGAAGAGGAAAGAGAACATTGCTGTTCATAATACTCAGATAGTTTTTTCATAACAATATCAAGATTTCCTGATTCTTCACCAAGAAGAACCATGGAAACCACATAGTCTGGAAAAACATCTGCATTTTTCAGTGCTTCATGAAAAGACAGCCCGTCTTTCAGGGCTGTTTCTAACTGTTCTAAGATTGCTTTGCCTTGTAGATCTGAAGAGTCCTCGCGCATTAGAATAATAGCTTCATAAGGGGTAATACCGGCAGGCAGTAAAAGAGAAAGCTGACCGCAGAAGGATGCAATTTCATCCTGTGTTAATTTTTTGTTTTTTTTCATAAGAATTCCCCAATTCTCTTAATAGATATATTTTGTTTTGTAATTACTTCCATTTCCAATAAAATTCTTAAGAGCAGTTTCACTTGAATTGGCAGCAAAGGTAGGGTCCATAAGTGACCAATTTACGCCATCAAATTCAATAATGCCGTTAACCCAGCCAACATCAGTAATATATGTACTGATCCAGGCATGATATGCTTGACCGGCATAACCAACTTCAAGTCTGGTTGGAATGTTCTGACTTCGTAGCATACTAGCCATTACAGCAGCGTAATCAAGGCAGATTCCAGTGCCACTAGCCATGATTTCGTCGACATTAGGAGTATAGCCACTTTGAACGGTTGCAGCTTTTGTATGGTCGTAAGTAATCGTTGAGGTTACATAATTGTAAACCTTGGTAACTACTTCTAAGTCAGTGTTACAACTTTCGGCAAGCTGCATTGCCTGAGAAACAACCTGATTTGTAAGATTAAAATTGACATATTGATTCGGATATAAATTGGGACCGAATACATTCGTAATCGTCACCTTGATTGTTTGTGATAAAGCAGTAGAATATTGATTTCCAGTCACATTTTCATATACAGCGATTTTATAGGAACCATCGCCAGAAGAAAGAGGAAATGTCTCGTAACCGCCATGTAAGTTATAGGTATATGTGACTCCGTTAGAACCCGTAATCTGTAGCTTTACTTTGGGATTGGTTCCCTTATAGTTTACCATAATATAACCTTCGGCTGCGTTGGAGGCATCAATAGATGCAAGTGCATTGGAATATACTGTGATTCCAGAAGCAACGGGAACGAGACAAACAGGTGTATTATTTCTTGTACCAGTACTTAATGTATCTGCAAAAGCAACAGATTCATCTGTTAAAGTTACAGTAGATGAAGCAGAATCTGTTGTAGTCATCCCGCTTTGGGCACAAGATGTTAAAAGTAGAGAACATATGGAAATGACAGAGGTAGTTAATAGTATCTTCTTCATATAATCAAAAACCTTTCCTGTATTAATTGGTTCTCTTTCAAGTAAGAATATAATGTAAAAAACAAGAAACCAT
>CAYUKO010000219.1:0-4317 GCA_964445375.1 uncultured Roseburia sp. | reverse complement strand
AGCAGGAAAGATTCATACAGACTTTGAACGTGGATTTATCCGTGCAGAAGTTGTAAATTATAGCGATTTATTAGAAAATGGTTCGATTGCAGCTGCAAAGGAAAAGGGTCTGGTAAGACTCGAAGGAAAAGAATATGTAGTTCAGGATGGAGATGTAATCCTGTTTAGATTCAACGTATAAAAGTGAGGAAAAAGACATGCCGGATATGATGGACATTAAAGATATTGCTTTTCCGCATTTAGGTATTTATCTGGAAAATATACCTAAGAAGTTTTCCATTTTCGGTTTTGATATTGCCTTTTACGGTGTGATTATTGGAATTGGTGTACTTCTTGGTGTACTTATGGCAGTTCAGATAGCTAAGAAAGAGAATATGGACCCGGATATTATATGGGATTTTGCCATTTATGCAGTTATTTTCTCTGTGATAGGGGCAAGACTGTATTATGTTGCATTTTCATGGGATCAGTACAAGAATAATCTGATTAGTATTCTTAATACAAGACAGGGTGGACTGGCGATTTACGGTGGTGTAATCGGAGCGTTTCTGACTTTATTTATCTATTGTAAGGTTAAGAAGCTGTCGCCTTATCAACTTGGTGATTGTGGTGTATTTGGTCTTGTACTTGGTCAGATCATCGGAAGATGGGGCAATTTCTTCAACCGTGAAGCCTTTGGACAATATACAGATTCCTTATTTGCTATGCGACTTCCAGTAGGTGCCGTAAGGGCGCAGGATATTACCGAATCCCATCTTGCAGGAATGGCAGCAATGGGAGAGGTGAACTTTATTCAGGTACATCCTACCTTCCTGTACGAAGGAATGGGAAATCTGGTCGTATTGCTTTTGATGCTCTTGTATCACAAGAAGAAAAAATATCATGGACAGATGTGCCTGTTCTATCTTGGAGGATATGGAATCGTTCGTTTCTTCGTAGAGGGATTAAGAACGGACCAGTTATTATTACCGGGAACGCAGATTGCTGTTTCTCAGATGCTTGGACTTATTCTGTTCCTTGGTGCAGCGGTAGCGAATGGTATGATTTTATACCGTTTAAAGAAGAAAAAAGAAGCATAGAATCATCTATTATATCATCAGAAAAAGATATCGGATAAAACGGTATCTTTTTTTTGTGCGCATGCCAAAAAGCGTCATATATTATAGTAAGAGAGTTGTGGATGTGAGAAAAGGATGCGTTATAGTGAATTTCGTAAAAAAGAAGTAATCAGCATAAAGGAATGTAAGCGGCTGGGACACGTATGCGATATGGAATTTGATGAGTGTAAAGGCTGCATCACAAAGATTATGGTGCCTGGGTGCAATGGAATCTGGGGACGTCTGACCGATGATGGGGTGATTGTAATTCCCTTTTGCTGTATTAGACAAATCGGACCGGATTTGATTCTGGTTGACATATAGTATTCAGACAAAAGAACAAATTGTGTACACGAAAGGTTGACATAAACAAAAGAATGACTTATACTTACATTACATTGTAATTAGAAAATAAAGGAAAAATACACGAATAGAAGATAAACGGAGGTAGCAAGCATGAAGTGTCCATTCTGCGGTCACGAGAACACCAGAGTAATTGATTCCAGACCGGCTGAAGAGAATAATTCCATCCGCAGAAGAAGAGTATGCGATGAATGTAATAAGAGATTTACAACTTATGAGAAGATAGAAACCATCCCACTTATTATTATTAAAAAAGATAATAATAGAGAGGCGTATGACAGGGCAAAGATAGAAGCAGGCGTTCTTCGTGCATGCCATAAACGTCCGGTCAGTGCAGATCAGCTGAACCAATTGGTGGAAAGCATAGAGACAGAGATATTTAATATGGAAGCAAAGGAGATACCAAGTCAGGAGATTGGCGAGTTGGTAATGAATAAGCTAAAAGATCTGGATGCGGTAGCATATGTTCGATTTGCTTCCGTTTATCGGGAATTTAAAGACATTAATACCTTTATGGATGAATTGAAAAAGGTATTGGATAAATAGGGAAAGAAGATGTTGTGGGCTCGGAATAGAGTCCACTTTTTATGTGGAAAGAAAAAGCGAAGTAAAATGTTTAGAAAGAAATGCAACTTTGTTAAATAAATATCTTGATTTTTATAAAAGAAATAGATACAATTTATCAAGGCTATAGTGGGACGGTACTGACAGGCTGTACCTATATATGCGTAATAATTTAATAATGAACGAATAAGAAAAGGAGTAGAGACATGACTAAGAGAAGAAGTAAGTTATTTAATGTTCTTTTCGTAAGTATGTTACTTACACTGACTATTGCACTGAGCGGATGCGCAGGTGATAAGGAGGAGGAAGGCTCTGGGCAGGTTGACGCCACAACTGCAGCAGAAGCAGAAAGTGGTGCATCGCAGATTACGATTGGTATTCCTCAGGATCTTGACAGCTTAGATCCGAATGTGGCAGTGGCTTCAGGAACACAGGAGATACTGTTTAATGTATATGAAGGTTTATATAAGCCTGACAGCGATGGCAATCTGGTTCCTGCTGTAGCAAGCGATTGTGCAATATCAGAAGATGGATTGACATATACCTTTACCTTAAGAGAGGGTGTTAAGTTCCATAATGGAAATCCGGTTACAGTTGAGGACGTAGTGTATTCGATGAATAAGTGCGCCGGCAATGGATCAGGAGAACCATTAGTATCGGCGTTTTCTATTGTAGAAAAGGTAGAAGCAACAGATGATAAGACCGTTGTAATTACCTTATCAGAAGCAAATAAAGACTTTCTTTCTATTTTATCAGCAACAGACAGCTGTATCGTACCGGCTGACGTAGAAGATCTTGAAACAACACCAGTTGGAACTGGTCCATACAGAATAGTATCACGTTCCTTACAGGAGAATGTTATTTTAGAGAAATTCGATGAGTACTGGGGAGAACCGGCAAACATTGAGAATGTAACACTTAAGATTATTGCTGATTCGGATTCCATTCTTATGAATTTACAGGGTGGAGCAGTGGATTTAGTGGCAAGAGTGACTTCATCAACAGCAGCAGGACTTGGAGATCAGTTCGAGGTATTAGAAGGAAGCATGAACCTTGTTCAGGCATTATATTTGAACAATGCAGCAGAGCCATTTAACAACGAAAAGGTAAGACAGGCGTTAAGCTATGCAGTGAACAAGCAGGAAATTATGGATTTTGTTGCAGACGGTAAAGGAACACCAGTTGCCAGCAGTATGTTCCCTGCATTTGGTAAGTATTATATGGAAGAACTCAATGATGTTTATACAACAGATATTGAAAAGGCAAAGCAGCTTCTTACAGAGGCCGGATATCCGGATGGATTTACCTTTACGATTACAGCTCCTTCCAATTATCAGCAGCATGTAGATACAGCAACTGTACTTGCAGAACAGTTTAAGCAGATTGGTGTTACAGCGAATATTGAACTGGTTGAATGGGAAACATGGTTAAATGATGTATATGCAAACAGAAATTATGAAGCAACCGTAGTAGGCTTAGATGCATCTACTTTGACTGCAGGTTCTATGCTTAAGAGATTCAACTCAACAGCACATAACAATTTTATAAATTATAACAATGCAGACTTTGATGCTGCTTATGCAAATGCGCTTGCAGCACAAACAGATGAAGAGGCAACACAGTATTATAAAGAATGTGAAACCATTCTTTGTGAGACAGCAGCTAACGTATACATTCAGGATATGGCGCAGCTTGTTGCGATTAACAAGAAGTATGCAGGTTATGAGTTCTATCCATTTTATGTAATGGATATTGCAAAGCTTTATATTGTAGAAGAGTAGTAACCTTAGAAGGGAGACGGGAATATGAAATATGTAGGAAAGAAGTTCGGAGCAATGTTGGTAACTTTACTATTGATTTCATTTCTCGTCTTTCTTGCTTTTGATATTATTCCGGGGGATGCGGCTATGGCGCAGCTTGGAACAGAAGCAACTCCGGAGAGACTGGAAGCATTACGTGAGGAAATGGGATTGAATAAACCATTTGTTGAAAGATATCTGATCTGGCTGATGGCATTTATTCAGGGAGATTTCGGAACCTCTTATAAATATAACATGCCAGTGGCGGAAATGATTTCCTCTAAGCTTCCCATTACAGTGATTATGGCACTGATTTCATTTACCATTATGGTAGCGGTGTCCCTTCCATTGGGAATCTATACAGCAAAGCATAATGGGAAAAAAATTGACAGATGTATTACGGTAATCAACCAGATTATGATGGCAGTACCACACTTTTTCTTAGGCATTATCATTACTTATGTATTTGGTCTTGTATTAAAGTGGTTTACGCC
>CAYUKO010000218.1:0-4340 GCA_964445375.1 uncultured Roseburia sp. | reverse complement strand
TTGAGCTTTGATAGCTTTATCGAACTCTTTGATTTGAGATTCCAATGCCTTCATTGAGGTTATGGATATAGAAAGCACCTGATTAACGGAGTCATTTACCGTCTTAGGTAAACGGTAAGAACTTCTGGCAGCTTTCTGAATGGCTTTGGCTACTGAATTGGGATCAGGAAAGCGGTTCTTTCCTTTTTTAATAATGAAATCAGTAAGCTCTTGTAAGTCCATATTTGCCAGTGCTTCTGCAGATTCAAATTCATCGTAGACAGCAAGGGCGGTAGTGCTGAAGGTATCGCTAAATACCTTCTCCTGCGTCATAGTGGAATACTTCTTGAACAGCACATTTATAAATCTTTGCTTTTCTTTTGTGAGATTTTGAACAGCGTAGTAACGTGCTCGTGTGAGGTTTTGGAGAGCTTTATAACGGTAGTCTCCCATATAAACCTCTTTGTTGATTCTACCGAAACGCAGGCAGTCAGCTATGACAAAGGAGTCTACATAATCATTCTTTGGCAAGTCATTGTAAGTATCATGAAACTTTTTGACTTGCTTAGGATTGAGGACATGAATCTTTCTGTTAAACGATGCTAGAGTAGCATCTTCCCTTAAGAAATACACTAGGTTGTCACCATAGACGTTGGTTGCTTCAAGACCTATTAGAACAGTATCAAGGGAATGAGAAGTTAATGCAGAATGAATTCTTTTTACTAACTGAGTAGAGCCTTCATGTGAGTTTGCAACGGAAAAGTTACTGTGCTTGTCACCATTAGGAAGCATTAAGTAAACGACATTGGATTTGCTACTTACATCAATACCGACGTAAAGTGTGTTCATTGTAATCACCTACTTTCGTTTGGAATTAAAGTGTTCAATCGGCTTGGTAAAACCCATGATCATGGAGCATCGACACCCTCGCATATAAGAATCCAGCTCAAGATGGACAGATGCGAAACCACACTGCTAGATGGTAGTCCATGTACTTAAGCAAACAGCCAGCCGGTTTGAAGCTAACTTCCATGTCAGGGGAACAGACTTTGTATGAAGCAACCATTACTGGTACAACAGGAGAACATAGAACTATTACCTGATTGACACTAGGACAATTATATCATGGGTTTGACTAAGCCTATTGAACAATTATTTATTAAATTATCAAGGTACATTTATGTATCTAAAAAATATTATACGAGGAGGACGAATTAATGAATCAAACACAAAATAATTGGAAAAGAAAGACGTTGCTTTTTCTTGCCAGTCAATGTATTACCTTATTCGGCTCGATGATTGTACAAATGTCAATCATTTGGTATGTAACTTTGAAGACATCAAGTGGAGGGTGGGTAGCAGCGTTTACGATATGCTCTTATTTGCCACAATTTTTGATTTCCTTTTTTGCAGGCGTATGGGCTGACAGATACAATTGCAAAAAGCTGATTGTTCTTTCGGATGGAGTAATCACAATTGCTACTCTTATCATGTTTTTGGTAATGCCTATGATTTCCTCGGATTCAATATTGCTAAGTGCGTTGCTGGTAATGTCGATTATCCGTTCTATGGGAGCAGGTGTTCAGACACCGGCAGTGAATGCGGTTATACCACACCTCGTACCAGAAGAATATTTAATGAAGTATAACGGGATTAATGCAACTATACAATCAATAGTTCAGTTTGTAGCTCCTGCCGTCGCAGGTACGGTATTATCGATTGGAACATTTCGTTCGACACTTTTTATTGATATAGTGACAGCGCTCGTTGGTATAGGCTTATTATCATGCGTACTGTTACCAAAACAAGAGGTGTCAGATGAAAATGTATCAGTTTTCTCTGAGATAAAAGCGGGAATTCATTATTCTTTTTCTGATAAGATGATTGGAAAAATACTAATCGTTTATGGACTGTTCATACTGTTAAGTGTGCCTGCCGGATTTATGGCAGCATTGCTGGTTAGTCGAGTGTATGGAGATGTGTATTGGTATTTGACTGCTGTTGAGCTTGTTGGTTTTGCGGGAATGGCTTTAGGTGGTGTGTTAATGGGAATGTGGGGAGGATTTAAGAGTAGAGTAAAAACATTTGTGGTTGGACTATTGCTACTCAGTATCACGACAATAGGTATGGGAATATCACCATATTTTATTCTTTACCTTGTGATGATGTTTGTATATAGTATTGCCCTTACCATGATACAAACTGCAACTACTACTATCATACAAGAAAAGGCAGAGAGTTCTATGCAAGGACGTGTGTTCGGATTAATGGGAGCAATGTATTCAGGATTCCTTCCGGTTGGAATGGCAATTTTTGGTCCACTTGCAGATATACTGCCATTGCAATGGATTATGGTTGGTAGTGGTATTGCTCTCGTTTTAGTGACTGTTTATCTACAAGTAAAATCAAATATGAATAACAGTTTGAAAAACTTGAAGTTGTAAGAGTAAATATAAAGGAAAAATATTATTTGAATCAAAAAAAATAATTGATTATGAATAGCAAGAAATATTAAAACAAGTATTTTTTGTTTTGCTATAATCCTTCTACGAAAGGAGGGAATAAATAGTGAACGATAATATTGTTAATATCGAAAAAGTTATTGACTACATTGAAAACAATCTTAGTAACAAGTTGGATTTAGAGAAAATTTCTGAAGCAGTCCACTATTCAAAGTACCATTTGCATCGGTTGTTTTCAGAGACAGTAGGTATGACGATTCATGACTATGTTGGACGTCGGCAGTTGACTGAAGCAGCAAAATTATTGGTTTTTTCGGATAGACCGATTATTGAAATCACTTTTATTTGCGGTTATGAAAGTCAGCAGGCATTTTCTTCAGCATTTAAGTCGATGTATAAAATTCCGCCTGCACAGTATCGGGAAAATCGAGAGTTCTACCCATTACAGTTGAGATTTACATTGCATAGAAATATAGTTAATAAAGAATTTAAAAAGGATGATATTTGTTTTGCTGAAAAAAATGATATCCCGATTTGGATGGATTTGATGCGATTAGTGATTGATGGGTATCCAGTTATGAATGAAGAAGACTATTTGAACGAGATAACAAGGCATATAGAGGAAAAACATGCTCTTGTATTAAAAGATGGTGGTATTTTAGTTGGTGCGATGGCTTTTTCTGATAATCCAAGTTGTATTGATTTTTTGGGTATACATCCACAATATCGCAAACAGGACATTCAAAAACTATTTTTAGATGTTCTTTTAGAAACATACTTACCAGGAAAAGAAATCAGTATGACAACTTATCGTGAAGGTGATAGAGCGGATACAGGACATCGTGAGTTGTTAAAGAATTTAGGTTTTGCAGAAAGAGAATTGATAATAGAATATGGCTATCCGACACAACGTTTTACTATCTCTCCGAAAGAAAAGGAGGATATAAAATGACAAAAGAACTAAATCCAAAAGACACAACAAGGTCTATGGCTTATGAATTATGGATGAAAGCACCTAATCCAATGGTGACTTTTTTTAAGACGTTAGATGTGACAAATCTGATAAGAATCAGTAAAAGAAATGGCATGAAATTTAATATGCTTCTTGATTATTGCATTGGCAAGGCTGCAGTGGGGGTAAAAGAGTTTTACATCCTTCCTGTTAGTGAAAAACTTATCCAATATGATAAGATTGCAGTAAATACAATTGTGAAGAATAAAGATGGCGAAGTCAGTTCTTGTGACATTTTATATGTGGAAGATTTGGAAGAATACAATAAGCAGTATTTAAAATATACCGTTCAAGTTGCAGAGAACTGTCAGGATAGAGACTTGTCAAACGATAGTATGGTAATAGGGACATCGGCGATTATTGATACAGAACTTGATGGTGCTGTTGGTATGAATAGTGGTATTTTCAATAATCCATTTATCATTTGGGGCAGATACAAAAAGAAATGGTTTCGATATTATCTAACACTTTCTTTTCAATTTCATCATACGCAGATGGATGGTGCTCACGCAGGTAGATTTTTGGCGAATTTACAGAGAGAAATTGAAAGTCTAAAATAGTAAGAGTGTAGTGCCAAGAGTAAAAATCAGTTTGTCGGAGACTTGATTCTAAAAGCATAGAGATTGAGTGAGTGGTTTTTATAGGAGGTGGTTGATTTGGGCGAAGTTCTCATTTTGCATCTGAGTCATGGAGACGAGAACTTATGGGATAAGTTGGTTGACTTGTTAGATGAGAATGGATACAAAATCAACCACTTTGAAAGAAGTGATAAGACATTAACTTCGTTAAAGTTTGAGGATTTGAAGATAATACCAGAACAACATCAGGTATTTGTGAATGATAAGGAAGTTATTTTAACAGGAAAAGAATTTCAAATACTTATGTTG
>CAYUKO010000217.1:0-4370 GCA_964445375.1 uncultured Roseburia sp. | reverse complement strand
ATTCTAACAAACCTGTTACTCTTGTTTACAAATAAAATATTGTAGTGTATCATAATCTAAGCAAAATGAGTTAGACATAGGAGAAAATGCATTATGAAGACATGGAACGCACCTTGTATTGAAGAACTTGATATCAAACAGACAACTGCACCAGTAGATGTAACCAATATGACTAGTGGACAGATTGGTCAGTTAGATCTTGGAACATGCAGCAATCCATATTGGTCAGGAAACGGACTTACCAAAGAGGAAGCAATCGAAGAGAATCCTCATTGGGGCGGTTCCTGGGGAAATTAATCAAATCGGTATTATGGCATGTGTATAAGAGGCAGTATGAACTTTGTGTTTATGCTGCCTTCTTTCGCGTATTTTGTATGTATATAGCTATAAAGTTGTAGAGAGGCAGCATTATGAATATAGTAAGAAATTATCAGAAAGAACTAGACAAAATCATAGAACAGATTACGAAAGAGGATAGCAAAAAGGGACAGCGTTTGTTACTACATAGCTGTTGTGCGCCATGTAGCAGCTATGTATTGGAGTATTTAAGACAATATTTTCGCATTACGGTATTTTACTATAATCCAAATATTTCCATGGAGCCGGAGTATCGAAAGCGTGTGGAGGAACAGAAACGTCTGATTGCCGCCTATAATACACAGGAACAAAAGGGTTATCCGATAGAAATCATAGAGGGTGATTATGAACCGGCAGCATTTTATGAAATCGCAAAGGGTTTGGAGCAATGTCCGGAAGGTGGAGAACGTTGCTTTGCCTGTTATGAGCTGCGTCTTCATAAGACTGCACTGTTAGCCAAAGAAGGAGTTTATGATTATTTCTCGACCACGCTTACGATTAGTCCGTTAAAGAATGCCCAAAAGCTCAATGAGATAGGAGAGTGTCTTTCCAAAGAATATAATATTCCGTGGCTGGTATCGGATTTTAAGAAGAAAAATGGTTATAAGCGTTCCATAGAATTGTCCGCTGAATATGACCTTTATCGTCAGGATTATTGTGGATGCATTTACTCCAAGCAGGAGCGGGAGAGGATAAAACAGGAAAAAAGTCAGAACGAAAATCCCTAAAACCTATTGCGTAGTATCGAAAAAAACATTATGATAGGAAAAGGCATGTTTATCTGCAAAATACAGGAAAAAGATGCAGATTTATGAATAGAAAAGGTGAGGTAATATACATGAAAAAAATTCTGGAATGTATTTCCGAAGAAATGAAAAATGCATTTGAGGCAGCAGGTTATGACCGTGAATTAGGTAAGGTAACGGTTTCTAACAGACCTGACCTGTGTGAATATCAGTGTAATGGTGCCATGGCTGGTGCAAAGCAGTATAAGAAAGCACCAATCATGATTGCAAATGATGTAGCGGCAAAGCTTGAGGGAAGTAAAGTATTTTCCAAGGTAGAAGCTGTTGCACCTGGTTTTTTGAATCTGACCGTGGAGAATGCATTTGTTGGAGAATATATCAAAGAAATGAAGTCTGCATCAAAGTTTGGTGTAGAAGAACCCAAAAATCCTCGTGAAATCGTAATTGATTATGGCGGACCAAACGTAGCAAAGCCTTTGCATGTTGGACATCTTCGTCCGGCTATTATTGGTGAGAGTGTAAAGAGAATTGCAAGATATATGGGACATCACATAACAGGTGACATTCATTTAGGAGACTGGGGACAGCCTATGGGGCTTATTATGAATGAATTGAAGATTAGAAAGCCGGATTTGGTTTATTTTGATGAATCCTATACAGGAGAATACCCAACAGAGCCACCATTTACGATTGCTGAATTGGAAGAAATCTATCCTTTTGCAAGCAAGCGTTCCAAGGAAGATACAGAATATAAGGAAAACGCAATGGCATGTACCTTTAAACTTCAGAGTGGAGTAAGAGGATATCGCGCATTATGGAACCATATCATTGCAGTTTCTGTTACTGATTTGAAGAAGAATTATGAGAATCTGAATGTAGAATTCGATCTTTGGAATGGAGAATCTACCGTTCATGATCTGATTCCTGGTATGGTTGATTATATGAAGAAAGAAGGCTACGCTTATCTTAGTGACGGTGCTCTTGTTGTTGATGTTAAGGAAGAGACAGATACGAAGGAAGTACCACCATGTATGATCTTAAAGTCAGATGGAGCAGCTCTTTATAATACAACAGACCTTGCTACGATTATGATGCGTATGGAGCAGAATAAGCCGGATGAATTAATCTATGTAGTAGACAAGCGTCAGGAGCTTTATTTTGAACAGGTATTCCGTTGCGCGAGAAAGACAAAGCTTGTAAACGAAGATACAAAGCTTAAATTCTTGGGCTTTGGTACGATGAATGGTAAGGATGGCAAGCCATTTAAAACCCGTGATGGTGGTGTTATGCGTCTTGAAAATCTCATCAAGGAAATCAATGAAGAAATGTTCAAGAAGATTATTGAGAACCGTGATGTAGAAGAAGCAGAAGCAAGAGAAACAGCAAAGATTGTTGGCTTATCTGCCTTAAAGTATGGTGACTTATCTAATCAGGCAAGCAAAGATTATATCTTTGATATTGACCGATTTACTTCTTTTGAAGGAAATACCGGACCATATATTCTTTATACAACGGTACGTATTAAGTCTATCCTGAATAAGTATAGAGAAAATGGCGGAAAGGTAGAGGAAGCTGCTATTCAGGCACCTGTGAACCAGAGTGAGAAGCAGCTTATGATGGAGCTTGCTAAGTTCAATACAAGCATGGAAGCAGCTTGTGAGGAAACAGCACCACATAAGGTATGCTCTTACATTTATGATCTTGCCAATGCATTTAATCACTTCTATCATGAGACAAAGATTTTGACCGAAGAGGATGAGGCAAAGAAGGCAGGCTGGATTGCACTTCTTGACCTGACAAGGGACGTGTTAGAGACATGTGCGTACTTACTTGGCTTTAAAGTGCCTGAGCGTATGTAATAGTCAGACCAAAAGGCTCAAATGACGTTGTAGGAAATGGATAAGGAATGATTAAGAGTAATATATATAATCAATTTCACTGTATAGCGGATAAGTGTCCAATGACCTGTTGTAAGGGATGGGCAATCCGTGCAGACGGTGGTATTTATGAAAAATGGAAGTCTCGTGAAGAGACTTCCTATTTGTGTGAGCAGGTAACGTTTCGCAAAGAGGACGGAGAGCATATTTATCACATGAAGGCAGATTCCTGCAAAACGTGTGTTATGCTGGATGAAAAAGGCTTATGTGAGATTGTAAAGCGTCATGGGGATGAATATCTGTCCGATACCTGTGCAAGCTTTCCAAGAAAGCATAATCAGATTACGATTCTTCTAGAAGATGAAGCGGAGGAAGAAAAGGTTGTTATGGATGAATATTCCATGTCTGGTGCATGCCCTGCGGTGCTAGCATTGATACAGGAGCTACAGGATGATGTTATCCTGAATATTCCGGAAAGATGTAGGGAGAATCATGATTTCCCAATGGAATATCAGGTTAGAAATGCCGTGATTAAGCTGATGCAGAAGAGGGAATTTACGCTCATTGACAGATTGATTTTATCTTTTTCTCTGTTACATGAATGTCTTGCCTGTGAGTGGGAAGATGATGTCTATGATTGCATTGCAGTATATCAAGACGAAGAGAACCTTCGTGATACGGTTTCTGTGTGGCAGAATATGACCTTTGATGAAGAGGAAGCATTTGTGGAAGTCTGTGAGACATGGCTTGATGTGACGGTATTTTATAAAGAAGAGGACATGTATCGTCCATATCTAAAAGAACTGGCTGATTTTGTCGAGAAGGCAGATTCAGACCGAAGTAGATTTGATAAGCTGCTTGCTGACTGGAAGAGCTTCAAAGAGGACTGGAGAGAATACGATACCTATTGGGAAAACGTATTAGTATCTGAAATCTTTGCGGATTGTATCAGTGAAGATATGGAATACTTAATTGAGGCATTCCAGAGCATTATGATGGAATATGTCATGACAAGAATTACGGTGTTTATGCAGCAGGAGATGACAGGCGAGCATATTTCGTATGATATGCTTCATCATTATGTGTCATTATTTATTCGGATGATTGGGCATAACACAGATGGTATGGCAGAGTACTGGGAAGAGAATTTTGAGGATTCTATTCTGGAAAAAGAATATTTTTACTTGCTTTTACAATAGCAATATAACAAAAAAGGAAATCTTTTAAAAGATTTCCTTTTTTAGTAGCGAGAGGGGGATTCGAACCCTCGACACCATGGGTATGAACCATGTGCTCTAGCCAACTGAGCTATCTCGCCATAGTATTTATTGAATTGAATGGGGCCTACAGGGCTCGAACCTGTGACCCTCTGCTTGTAAGGCAGATGCTC
>CAYUKO010000216.1:0-4413 GCA_964445375.1 uncultured Roseburia sp. | reverse complement strand
TTGACTCGCGCGACACTTAACATACACTACGCTTCGAAATTGTGAATGTTTTAATTTCTAAATACATCAACCTTCAACTTAGGAGAGGCGTAGCAAGGTTGGCAGATGGTTTCCCACGATTCTGTAAAGCAAACTCTTAGGCTTTGTGTCCCGGAATCGTGGGAAACCATCTGCCAGCCCCTACACTCGTCTAAACTTAAATTTAGTATAAAATAAAAATAGAACACTGTAAATTCTTAAATTTTTGTAATTTATAAGTTTATAAAGAGTTTATAAGCAACCCCATTGACGGAAATTTTTATTAGGTATAAAATGTTTGAGAACGAACTGTTCGAAGACGAACTATTTTTACCAGGATTTTACGTAATGATGAAGAAATTGTTACGAATGTACAGAGATAATTCAACTGTCAGTTCGGGAAAGTGAGGCGAAGATGGACGAGGAAACTCTTGTTAAGAGTAAGAAGGTTGGTTTTGCAATCAGAAAACAAAATACCGCATTTACAAGAAGATTTATGAACGATGGATTTGCGGTGGGGCTGGATGAAGTGACAATTATGCATGCATGGGTAATGGGATACCTTCATCATAATGAAGACAAGGAAATATACCAGAAGTCGCTAGAGTCTGAGTTCGGGATTGGAAGGTCTTCGGTAGCCAGTCTTGTCAAGCTCATGGAGAACAAGGGATACATCAAAAGAGAAGCGGTTCCGGGAGATGCAAGACTTAAGAAAATCATGCTGACGCCAGAGGGACGCGAAACCTCTTTTAAGGTGAAAAGCACATTAGATGCCATGGAGAAGGATGTCTTAAAGGATATCAGTCCAGAAGAACTCCAGATATATTTTTCGGTTGCAGATAAGATTGTTCATAATCTGGATAATCAATAACCGCAGGATAAGAAACAAAATAGAAAGGAAGAGGAATTATGCTAAAAGTATTGGGCGCGCAGATTAAGGAATTTAAAAAAGATTCCATAATAACGCCTATCTGTATGATTTTTGAAGTTATCATGGAAATGATTATACCACTTTTGATGGCTTCTATTATTGATGAAGGCGTAAACGCGGGAAATATGAATCACATCATAAAAGTTGGTGGTGTGATGATTGTAGTTGCTATTTTAGGGCTGCTTGCAGGCCTTGGAGGTGCAAAATTCGGTGCAAGAGCATCAACTGGTTTTGCAAGAAATTTAAGAAAGGCGATGTTTGATAACATTCAGACATATTCTTTTGCCAATATTGATAAGTATTCAACATCCAGTCTGATTACGCGTCTGACAACAGATGTAACAAACTTACAGAATTCTTATCAGATGTTATTAAGAATGGCAATGAGAGCACCAATGTCTATGATTATTGCAATGATCATGGCTTTTTCAATTAATGCAAGACTGGCAAGTATTTATCTGGTAGCAGTTGTATTTCTTGGATGTATTCTTGGACTCATTATTCCAAGAGCAACCAAATATTTCCGTCAGGTATTTGAGAAATATGATGAACTGAATGCAAGCGTTCAGGAGAATGTTTCAGCGATTCGAGTTGTTAAGGCTTATGTCAGAGAAGATTATGAAAAGGATAAGTTCTCTAAGGCAAACCAGAATATTTATAATATGTTCCTTCGTGCTGAAAAGCTTGTTGTTTTGAATATGCCGATTATGCAGGCAACTGTTTATGCATGTATCTTACTTATTTCATGGTTAGGAGCAAAGACAATTGTTGTAGGTGGTCTTACAACAGGGGAACTTATGAGCTTACTGACTTATTGCATGAATATCCTGATGAGTCTTATGATGCTCTCTATGATTTTTGTTATGCTGACTATGAGCCATGCAAGTGCAAAGCGTATTGTGGAAGTGTTGGAAGAAAAGTCAGATTTGACCAATCCTGAAAATCCTATTTATGAGGTGCCAGATGGAAGCATCAGCTTCAAGAACGTTGATTTTTCTTATCATGAAAAAGGAAAAGAGGTTCTTAAAAACATCAATATCGATATTAAGTCAGGTGAGACCATTGGCATTATTGGTGGTACGGGTAGTTCCAAATCGAGTCTTGTCAATCTGATTAGCCGTTTGTATGATACAACAGAAGGTGAAGTGCTTGTTGGCGGGCACAATGTGAAAGAATACGATATGGAAAGCCTAAGAAATCAGGTTTCCGTTGTATTACAGAAGAATGTCTTATTCAGTGGAACTATTTTAGATAACCTTAGATGGGGTAATAAGGAAGCCACAGAAGAGGAGTGCAAGAAAGCATGTGAGCAGGCTTGTGCAGATGAGTTTATTCAGAGAATGCCTGAAAAATATAATACCTTTATTGAACAGGGTGGTTCTAACGTTTCTGGTGGTCAGAAGCAGAGACTTTGTATTGCCAGAGCATTGTTAAAGAAGCCAAAGATTCTGATTCTTGACGATAGTACGAGTGCAGTTGATACTGCTACAGATGCTAAGATCAGAAAGGCTTTTGCAGAAGAGATTCCAGATACAACAAAGCTGATTGTTGCCCAGCGTATCAGTAGTGTTCAGAATGCAGACAGAATTATCGTTATGGATCATGGAATGATAAGTGCATTTGGAACACATGATAAATTATTAGAAACAAGTGAGATTTATAGAGATGTTTATGAGTCGCAGACTGGTGGTAGCGGCGATTTCGATGAGAACGGAGGTGACAATTAATGGCAAGAGGACCAATGGGACCAGGACCGGGAGGACCAGGCGGCCCAGGAAGACGTGGACCGATGGGACCGGGACCTAAGATCGAGAATCCGGGTAAGCTTTTTAAGAGATTGATGGCATATGTTTTTCAGAATTATCTGCCTCATGTTATTATCGTAGTTGTATGTATTTTCTTTGGTGTATTTGCAAGCCTTCAGGGTACGCTGTTTATGCAGACTTTGATTGACTCTTATATTGTGCCGATGATTGGTCAGGCAAACCCTGATTTTTCAGGACTGGCGCATGCCATTTTCAGAGTTGCATGTTTTTATGCATTGGGAGCATTGTCTGCTTATATTTATAATCGTATCATGATTAATGTCAGTCAGGGTACGATGAGAAATATCAGAAATGATATGTTTCAAAAAATGGAGTCTTTACCAATCAAATATTTCGATACACATGCACATGGTGATATCATGTCATGCTATACCAACGATATTGATACCTTAAGACAGATGATCAGCCAGAGCATGCCACAGTTGCTGAATAGTGCAATTACGATTGTTGGTGTACTTGGAAGTATGATTTTCTTAAGTGTGCCACTTACTATTGTAAGTTTGTGTATGGTTGCACTGATGCTTTTTGTAACCAAGAAGGCAGCCGGCTTATCCGGTAGCTACTTTGTAAAACAGCAGAAGGCAATTGGTGCAGTAAATGGTTATATTGAAGAAATGATGGAAGGCCAGAAAGTTGTTAAGGTATTCTGTCATGAAGAAGAAAATATTAAGAAATTTGATGAACTGAATGAAGAACTTTTTAATAGCTCTTATAATGCAAATCAGTTTTCCAATATGCTGGGACCTATCAACTCACAGCTTGGTAATTTGAGCTATGTTGTGTGTGCGATTGTTGGTGGTGTTTTGGCATTAAATGGTGTTGGAGGACTTACAATCGGTGCTCTTGCAAGCTTTTTGACTTTGAATAAGAGTTTTAATATGCCAATTAATCAGATCAGTATGCAGTTCAACAGTATTGTTATGGCACTTGCCGGAGCTGACAGAATCTTCAAGATGATTGATGAGAAGCCGGAAGAGGATGAAGGATATGTAACTCTTGTGAACGCAGAAATTGTAAATGGTGAACTGCAGGAAACAACAAAGAAGACACATATCTGGGCATGGAAGCATTATCACAAGGACACTAATACAACAACCTATCAGAGATTGGAAGGAAAGGTTGAGTTCTTTGATGTTGACTTTGGTTATACGGATGAGAAGATTGTCCTTCATAATGTAGATTTATTCGCAGAACCGGGACAAAAGATTGCTTTTGTAGGTTCCACGGGTGCAGGAAAAACGACGATTACAAACCTGATTAATCGTTTCTATGACATTCAGGATGGTAAGATTCGTTTTGATGGAATCAATGTAAATAAAATCAAGAAGGCAGATTTGAGACGTTCTCTTGGTATTGTTTTACAGGATACACATTTGTTCACAGCAACGGTTATGGAAAATATACGTTACGGTAATCTGAATGCGACGGATGAAGAGGTTATTGCAGCAGCTAAGCTTGCAAATGCGCATGAATTCATTGAAAAACTGCCACAGGGATATAATACCTTATTGACAGGCGATGGAGCGAACTTAAGTCAGGGACAGCGTCAGCTGCTTGCGATTGCGCGAGCTGCCATTGCAGATCCACCAGCGTTGATTCTGGATGAAGCAACAAGCTCTATCGATACCAGAACAGAGA
>CAYUKO010000215.1:0-4418 GCA_964445375.1 uncultured Roseburia sp. | reverse complement strand
AGAATCATTGAGAAAAAACAACGAAAAAGTTGCCAACGATTACTTGACACAAACCAAGATTTGAGCTTGGTTGATTTCTTATGTGAAGTGTGGTAAGTTTATTGCATTGGCGTTAGAAAGGTATAGATATGAATAAAACAAAGAACAGAGAGTTATTACCCGATATTTTACGTGGGTTTGCCATTGTTTTGGTTGTATTGGGCCATTGTATACAAGAGGGTAGTGGAACCCAATTCAAAATAAATACCATGTATTTTAATGATAAATGTTATCAGTTTATTTATAGTTTTCATATGCCGCTATTTATGATGATTAGTGGCTATTTTGCGTGGGATAGCATGGAAAGGGTACAAGACAGACATGAGCAGTGGAGACTGCTTGGACGAAGGAGTATATCACTGCTGCTTCCTGTTTTCTCTTGGACGTGCTATGATTATATTCGTTTGCTATTCTTGTATGGAACAGAATATTCTGTTTTCCAATCCGTTCTCTTTTTTGTGAAGAATTTTGCCTTAAGCTTTTTGGAAAATGCCTGGTTTTTGTGGGCTGTTTTCTGGTGTTTTTTGATTGTTTTTTTTATGCATTTTTATTTTAAGGATTCCAAGTTTCTTTATATAGTTGGATTTTTATTTTTATTTGTCATCCCTGATGGTTTGGGATTAGGGGCATATAAATATATGATGCCATATTTTATTGCAGCTTATTATTATAGAGGATGGCAGAAGATTATACCTTTGGAAAAATGCAGAAAAATCAGTGACTGGTGTTGGATTCTGATCAGTGGTATTTTGTTTGTTTTTCTCTTTTTATTTTATGATGAGAACTCTTTCATTTATCTGTCAGGCTATAAGCTAATAGGAAAAGATGTAATCAGACAACTGGGAATTGATTTTTATCGTATGTTGATAGGGTTTGTGGGAGCCGGATTTTTTATTCTTGTATGGAAGAAAATTACAAAATGTGTAACAGGATATCGCTTTCCAATATTAACCGCATTAGGAAGAAACAGTCTGGGAATATATATGGTATCTGGTTATATGATACTGCAGGCAGGTACAGCCTTTGGAACATATTTCAGACCAAACTATCTGTTGAATATGGTACAGGCTGTTGTTGTTTTAATCGTATCTTATGGTATTACAATCGTTTTAAAACGAATTCCGATACTAAAATGGCTAACAGGAAGATAGATATAATCATTTTCAGAAAATGAAAAAGTATGTTTGTGTGTTGTATCAGGAGGCAGAATGGCAAAGTTTGAACAGGCTCATGAGGAGCATATATTTGAACCAATTTATAATAAGGAATCCAAGATTCTCATTCTGGGAACATTTCCATCCGTGAAGTCCAGGGAGAATCAGTTTTATTATGGGCATCCGCAGAATCGTTTTTGGAAGGTGCTTGCTGCTATTTTCGAAAGCAATCCGTTGAATACCATTGAAGAGAAGAAAGCGTTTCTGTTAGAGCATGGAATCGCTATTTGGGATGTGATTGCAAGCTGTGATATTACAGGCTCCAGCGATAGCAGTATTAAGAATGTAGTGACAACGGATTTGAGAGTGATTCTTGAACATGCCCATATTGAGAGAATCTATGCAAATGGTGCGACAGCAGCAAAGTTATTTCATAAGTACCAGGAGCCGGTTGTGCAAAGAGAGATTATCTGTCTTCCGTCAACCAGTCCCGCGAATGCAGGATATTCGTTGGAACGGCTTATTGAAAAATGGCAGGTTTGTAAAGAGTGAATAAGTGGAGGTATGAAAAAATGTTTGAAAAAGAAAAAGAGGATGCCACAAGGGTAGTAGAAGAATTTTTGGAGCAGGCAGGACTTCGTGCAGGTGATTTGGTTGTGATCGGATGTTCAACAAGTGAGATTGCAGCACATGGTATTGGCTCCTATTCCAGCGCAGAATTGGGAGAAGCGGTATTTCTTGCTATGCATGAAGCGTTTTCCAAGGAAGGTATTTATGTAGCAACACAGTGCTGCGAGCATTTGAATAGAGCCTTGATTCTGGAGAGTGAAGCTGCTGAAAAGTTTGGTTATGAGGAAGTGAATGTAGTTCCGCAGCCAAAAGCGGGAGGTTCTTTCTCAACGGCAGCATGGAAGCATATGAAGCATCCGGTAGCAGTGGAAGAGATTCGTGCAAAGGGTGGCATTGATATTGGAGATACTTTGATTGGAATGCATCTAAAGGCGGTAGCAGTACCAGTGAGAATTGCACATCCGGTTATTGGAAGTGCCCATGTGGTATGTGCCAGAACAAGAGCAAAATATATTGGAGGAGAAAGAGCACATTATTTAGAAAATTCTCTTTCCTAAAGTTATGGTATTATGGTATAATCATCAGAGTGACATAATAAAAAGTGGAAGGTGTGGTCAAAAAGCAGATGACTGAGGAAGAGAAGCGAAGAAAACGCTCAGAACGACTGAAAAGTTATGCTGTCATATTGCTTTTACTATTAATCATAGTGCCTTCAAGTGTCAGTATTATCTTAGCAGTTCAGGTTTCGGGGCTTCGTAGTGATATAAAAGAACTGCAGAAGGATGTACAGTTGTGGAAAACGCAAGATGTTCAAAATGCTTCTGTGGACAACATATCGTCAGATAATTCGATGGAATTATCAGAGGAGGATGCTACAGCAGATATAGTAGCCTTGGAGAATAGGATTGTATGGGACGATGCAGAACAGAATGCAGAGAGCTGGAATTCTGATTCTGGAATAAGAAGGGTGTATTTGACCTTCGATGATGGACCAAGTTCAAATACAGATAAGATTTTGGACATTCTGAATGAATATGGAGTGAAAGCTACTTTTTTCGTATGCGGTAAGGAACGGTATACACAAGAATACCAACGTATTGTAGAAGAAGGTCATGCACTTGGTATGCATTCGTATAGTCATAAATTTCGGGAGATTTACCAGTCAACAGAAGCTTTTAAGGAAGATATGGATATGTTACACGACTATCTGTATGAGGTAACAGGTGTTGACAGTAAAATCGTAAGATTTCCCGGCGGCAGTAGTAATACAATATGTGAAAAAGATGTGATGCAGGAACTGATAGACTATTTGTTGGAAGAAGGAATGACCTATTATGACTGGAATGTTTCCAGTGGTGATGCGGCAAGTAGCTATGTCAGTGCAGAAAGAATTGCCAGAAACGTGTTAAATAATGTGTGGAAATATGATTCGGTAATTATTTTGATGCATGATGCAGCAAACAAGGATACTACAGTAGAGGCGCTTCCAATTATTATTGAAGAGATATTGGAGGCAGAGGATACGGTATTACTGCCAATAACGGAGGATACAACTCCGATACAGCATGTGCAGGCTGATTAGTGCACAAAATAAGGTGGAAAATTGGAGGAGAGTTTAAAAATGGGTTTTTTTCAGGATTTAAAGCAGGATTTGTCACAGACTGTAACGGATAATATGCCGGAGGATATAGAATTAGAAGGCGATGAGCTTACTATGGCAGCAGAGGCAGCACCAATTTCTTCAGAGGATTTATTTGGACAGTCTGATAGTGAAGAATTTAAGGATTTAGAGGCAATGCTTGAACAGGAAGTTGCAGCATTAGGAGGAGCACCGGAAGGCATGGTACAGGCACCGGTTGAAGAAGTGAAGACAGTAGATCATACGATGGAAGCTGCTGCAAGCGAAGAAGTAGAAGAACTTTTGAATGAAGTAGAGCAGAATATGGCAGAGCCTGTATATATTGAGAAAGAAGAGCCGAATTTTAGAAATACAAAGGAACAGAGTTTCTTCAAAGAAAGCTTTAACTCTATGCAGTCTTCTGAACTTTCAACGGATACAGCAGTTATCACAGCAGGCATGACGATTACAGGTGATGTCATCAGCAGTGGTAATATGGACTTAGTGGGAAGCATTAATGGTAATATTGAGATTAATGGTAAGTTAAATGTGACAGGAAGTATTAACGGTAATTCTTCTGCCGCTGAGATTTATGCAGAATCTGCACAGATTAATGGCGAAGTAAAGAGCAAGGGCAGCGTTAAGATTGGTCAGAGCTCAGTAGTAATTGGTAATATCTATGCGACAAGTGCAGTAATTGCCGGTGCCGTAAAGGGTGATATAGATGTACATGGTCCGGTTGTTCTGGATACATCTGCAATTGTAATGGGTAATATTAAGTCTAAGTCTGTACAGATTAACAACGGTGCAGTTATTGAAGGTATGTGCTCTCAGTGCTATGCTGAGGTTAGCCCGACATCATTCTTCAGCGATGTAAAGGGTAAAAAGAATAAATAATTGTAATTATGAGGATTCATGGTTATAAATAAGTTAGAAAAGTAATAAGAAAGGTGTGTCAGTAGGATGCAGAGAATTTTATTGAAATTAAGCGGTGAAGCGCTTGCTGGTGAGAAAAAGACAGGATTTGATGAGGCAAC
>CAYUKO010000214.1:0-4423 GCA_964445375.1 uncultured Roseburia sp. | reverse complement strand
GATTTGATAGGTTTTCTCTAGTTCTTCTCTACTGTATGTCTTCTCAATAATACCTGTTCCTTTTTCAAAAATAAGATAAAATGCCTTTGAAAAGGCAATATCCAGCTTACTTTGTAAACTTTGAGGTACTTTCTTCTCCAAAAGCTGATTCAAGCGGGAGTCCTTCTTCTCCATTCGTTTCTGCATGTAAGTCTGTTCCTGCTTTTCTACCTTATTCCATTCCTTTTCCAAGGGTGATAAGCTCTTACGCATACGCCACGCCTCCTCTTTACACTATCAGGCTATTCATGTATCTCTAATGGCAGACCATCCGGGTCATGGAAAAACGTCATCTTTTTCCCGGTAAAAGTATCTTCTCTGATTGGTTCTGTCTCGATTCCAAGGCTATTTAGCTCCTTTACTGTTTCTTCCACAGATTCTACATAAAATGCTAAATGGCGAAGTCCATATGCTTCTGGATAATTTGGTCGCTTTGGACAGCCTTGTGCAATAAACAGCTCTATCTCACTATCGCCAAGTTTTAAATCAATCTTATAGTCATTTTTCTCCTTGCGGTAATTCTCTCTGATTACCTCAAAACCTAATAAATCCACATAAAAATGTCTGGATTTCTCATAATCACTTCCAATGATTGCGATATGATGCATTTTATTAAAGTTCATCCGCACTACCTCCTATCCATTTCTATAGGTTACTGTTCGCTGCGCTCCAGTAACATCTGTATTCCATACAAATCATCTGCAATACATACATTCTTGAATTTTGCAAAATCTTCTGCACTTGTTGTTCCGGTCAATACGCCTGCAAAATCAACTTCTGCGCTCTGTGCTGTCTTAGCATCCACAACGCTGTCACCTATGTACAGTATATCCTTTTTCTCTAACTGCAACTGATTGATGGCATACAATAACCCTTCCGGGGCTGGCTTCGGCATCTTTACATCCTCACCGCCTACAATGACATCCACCATATCATTCATCGCAAACTTTGTAAGAATAGCATCGATTCGATAGTGAAACTTTGTCGTAACAATACCTATCTTACAACCATTTCTTCGCAAAGAAGCAAAGACTTCCTTAACAGGTTCATAGATTTGCGTGCTTTCCACCATAACTTCATCGGCTTTTTGCTTGAAATAGGTGGAAAATTGTTCTGCCCTTTCTTCATCCTGCTTGCCTGAAAGTGTAAAATAAGTCTCTTTTAAAGACAAACCAATTGTTTTTCGAATTTCCTCTGTTGTCCGAGGTTCTTCCTGCAACTCGGACAGTGCAAAACGTACACTTTGCACGATTCCTTCCGTTGAATCTCCTAACGTATAATCAAAATCAAAGATAAGTGCTTTGTACATCATCTTTTCTCCTAAATCTCTCCCTGTAAATATAAAACGGCTTCTCCAGAAATTTTTACCTTGTCTTCATCCAGTTCACAATAAAGGACACCGCCCCGTTTGGATAACTGCCTTGAGAGCAGCTCCTTCTTTCCACATTTTTCACTCCATAATGGAACAAGACTGCTATGTGTCGAACCTGTAACAGGATCCTCCAGATTCAGCTCCGAGCAAAAATACCTTGATACAAAATCGCAATCCTCACCCTTTGCCATGATAACGACGCCAAGCCAGTCCTTTAGGCTTTGGAGCTTTCCATAATCCGGTTCAAAGTCTCTTACTGCCTGTACGCTGTCTAAGAGTACATATAAATCTCTTTCTGAATATACTTCTAATACTTTCCTGCCGATTGCTTCTTCTATTTCTGGGGTCGCTTCTATTTTCTTCGGTACCCGAATAGGAAATGACATTTCGTATCGATTCTCTTTTCTTAGCACTGTCAAAGTTCCACTTAGCGTCTCAAAGCTCACCTGCTTACGCTCAGGCTCTACAAAGTGAAAAATAACATAGGATGTCGCAAGTGTTGCATGCCCACATAAATCAATCTCAAAACCAGGTGTGAACCACTTTAACTGATAGGTTTCTCCTGTTTTCCAAACAAATGCTGTTTCTGATAAGTTATTTTCCATTGCAATACTCTGCATCATTTCACTGGAAATCGCCTTATCCAAAACACACACACCTGCTGGATTACCCTTAAATCTTTCATTTGTAAAAGCATCTACTACGTAATATTTCATCTCTAGCCTCTCTTAATAAACGGGGCGCTCCCATTGATACTTTTCCATATCAACATATCCGTTAACAAACTCTACGCCATCCGCTTCCAACAACTCTATCTGCCTGTTTCCTCCACCAAAAGCAAAGGCATCCGATACCCTGCCTTCTTTATTCACAACGCGATAGCACGGAATGTTATCCGGGTCAGGATTAGCATGCAGAGCATACCCAACGACTCTTGCCCAACGTTTATTTCCTGCAAGAGCAGCAACCTGACCATAAGTTGCGACTTGTCCATATGGAATCTGCTTTACTATCTCATAGATTTTGTCAAATGTGGATTGTTCCATACTCTACATCTCCATAATGATTTCTTGTGCTATAGCTTCTTCATCATCAAATACATATCTGCATAAGTTCCATCCTTATACTTCATACCATGTGGTCGTGTTCCATATGTCTCAAAGCCAAGACTCTCATACAGATGAACTGCTGGTTCATTGGTACTTACTACCTCCAGTTCCGCCTGTTCATAGCCACATTCTTTTGCCTTCTCTAAAAGAGTGCTAAGAAGAATCTTTCCGATTCCAAGTCCACAGTACTTCTGATATAACGCAATGGCAATATCACATCTATGGCGATGTCTGCTAACTCCGCTTATCGAAGAAAAAGAACAGTTTCCGACATGCTCCCCATCAAGAAAACCAACCAGCATAAGTTCTTTCTCATTCTTCTGCTGATTCTCAAGAAAGCTTTCTTCCTGCTCTACAGTTATTGTAATTTCATCAGGCTCGCGTAACAGATAAGGTGTTTCCACCATAGCTTCTTTTAAATAAGTTACCAAAAGAGGTGCATCCTCTTTCTGCGCACTTCTTATCATAAGCTCTTTTCCATTTTTTAATGTTTTACTGCTCTCTTTCAAATACATGCTGTCTGTCACTCCTCTTTTACTTTTGTAGATTCTGTCCTTATACCCTTGTAATCAATGTCTCAACCAATTTTGCAGAGTGCTTTGCTGCTGCACGCTCGAATTCCGGATAATCCATATGAGCACTTCCATCTGCCTTATCGGAAATGGCACGAATTACAACATAAGGAATGTTATTCAAATATGCTGCATGTGCAATTGCTGCTCCTTCCATCTCTGTACAGGAACCATCAAAAGTATCAATAAGCCAGTCCTTCTTATCGCCATCAGAGATAAACTGATCTCCGCTTAATACTCTTCCTTCATATACTGCAATATCAGGATTTACTTCACGACATACTGCCATGGCTGTTTCTACAAGAGCTCTATCTGCTTCAAAGAAGGAAGTCTTCATCTGTGGAATGATGCCTGGTTCATAGCCAAGTGCTCTGACATCCATGTCATGTTCACAGGAATCCTTAGAAACAACAATATCACCGATATTGATTTCGGCACGAAGGGAACCTGCTACACCTGTGTTAATCACAGCATCTACACCGAATACATCTGCAAGAATCTGTACGCACATACCTGCATTTACCTTACCGATACCGCACTGTACAATTACAACATCCTTACCGTTTAAGATTCCTTCAAAGAACTTCATGGAAGCTTTTTCTACAATCTGCTTTACTTCCATTTTAGACTTTAATTCCTCTACCTCTAATTCCATTGCTCCAATAATACCAATTTTATTCATTTTCTCTTTCTCCTATCTTTTTATACTAAATTCAGGTTTTGCGTGTGAAAGTGAGCCATGCACAGATGAGCCGAATTGGCTGCGGGAGCTTGCTCACAAGCAGACATATTCGAGCGAAGCTGTATACGGCGAACGCCGCGACAACGAGCAACGTAAGTTGCGAGTGGTCGGCATGGCTCTATGTAGTTGTATGCCCCACTTTTGTGACTTTTTTGCATATTAAGGGGGGCTTTATGTAGCTGCTATGCCCCACTTCTGAAGCCTTTTCTCATATTAAGGGGGGGCTTTATGTAGCTATTTGCCCCACTTCTAAGGCCTTTTCACGCATTAAGGGGGGCTTTATGCCGCTGTTTGCCCCACTTCTGAAGTCTTTTCACGCATTAAGGGGGGCTAATGTCGCTGTTTGCCCCACTTCTGAAGCTTTTTTGCGCATTAGGGGGCAATTGGCTTTATTTATCCCAATATTTGCATTTTCAATACGTAGTGTTTGTTAACTGCCGCGCGAGTCGGCTACCATGCTGCGAATTGAGTAAAGCGTTTTGTGTATTTCGTTAATGGAGCAAGGAGGCATGAAGTCGTGCTCGGAGCACTGTTTGAGCACCGCGCTAGCGGGGCGAGTTTGCGCGAGTAATGAGCCAAGCGAGGCTGC
>CAYUKO010000213.1:0-4488 GCA_964445375.1 uncultured Roseburia sp. | reverse complement strand
AAAAGCATTTCAAAATGCTTCGTTATTATGGTATTTATGCAAAACATCATAAACAGGAATCCAAACTTCGCAGATGTGTTTCTTTTGAAAAGCGTAAATTCCTACAAAGCACCCTAGACTGGCGTAATTCCATTATTCTTTCCTTTGGATATGATCCTCTTTACTGTCCAAAATGTAAGACCTCTATGTTGGTTTTGGAGATCTTTCACAAAAAAACTGCACTATTTGAACGATATCGAAAGGTTATGGGACATGGATAAATCCATGCTCATAATAATTCTTTCTCTATAGTCAGATAGTGCAGTCACCTAAACCAAAACAAAAAACTTCATAAACAACGTCATGGCGAAGCCCCCTTCGCTCTTTTGTCATGTCATTTTCTATTTCCTGCTTATTATACACCATATCTGACGTTTTGAGAACTTTCCTATAAATTAAAAAATCCCCGGACGCGCCAACGCCCAGGGACTAAGATCGCTAATATCCGAGAGGATATAATCGACCAACGCAAAGATGATTATACCATACCTCGGATAAAATATAAATTATTTTAGGAGGAATGAAAAAATGTATTTCAGATTATTAGGAGAAATAACATTCGGTCAAATCAACATGGAGGAGCTCGCTCGCAAGTGCGGTATTTCGTATTTTTCATGGATTCGAAAATTTGAATACGAAACTTTTACATTTGGAGAGGCGGTAAAAATCAAGGAAGCGCTACACTCAGACTTAACTCTTGAGGAACTATTCGAATGGTATCCGATGGAGGTGCTATAAAAAATGGGAGATAAAAAATTATTACGAGTTGCAATATACGTTAGAGTATCTTCGCAAGAACAAGCTCTACACGGCTACTCCATAGAGGAACAAGACCGGAAATTGAGTGCATATTGTGATGTAAAAGAATGGATAATTTACGATAAATATATCGATCCAGGTTATAGTGGCTCTAACATTAACCGACCTGCAATAAAAAAGCTAATATCAGACGCTCAAGCTCACAAATTTGATCTTGTACTCGTCTATAAACTAGATCGACTCAGCCGTTCACAAAAAGATACCATGTACTTACTCGAAGATGTTTTTCTTACAAATGATATCGATCTAGTAGCAATTAATGAAAGTTTTGATACGTCAACCCCTTTTGGTCGTGCTATGATTGGTATACTCTCCGTATTCGCGCAATTAGAACGTGAAAACATTAAAGAGCGTACTTCTATGGGCCGTCGTGCAAGGATCCGTGATGGACATAACCACGGATCCCAAGCCCCTCTCGGTTATTCATTTATTCCAGGAGGCAACGATCTTCGTATCGAACCTTATGAGGCTCTTATTGTCAAAGATATTTTTAAGGAAAGTTTAGCTGGTACTCCCACCGCCGGAATAGCCACTTTAATGGAGCAAAAATACGGTACTACTCTAAGATATTGGAATAATACAACTATTCGACGTATTTTACACAATCCTGTATATATTGGTAAAGTCTCCTATGGGAACGAGTTATTCGATGGAATCCATGAACCAATAATTGACGAAGATACTTTTAACCAAGTTCAGATATCACTACAACGAAAAAAAGATCTCTATTTTCGAAAGCGACAAACAAATGCCGAAAACGGAAACAGTATCCATTTACTTACAAATTTGCTATATTGTGGAGATTGTGGCGCTCGTATGGCCTATAATTGGGTAAGTCCTAGAATACAACGTTATTCTTGCTACTCGGTCTCGAGGAAGTCAAAACGAATGATTAAATCCGATCATTGTACCAATCGACTCAACCCATTTACAGATAAAGAACTCGAGGAGATTGTAATTAATGAGATTCAAAAACTTGCTCTTGATCCGGAATATTTAATAGAAACCATTAACACCGCTACTCCCGAAGATCCTAACATCGGCTTACGCAAACGTCTTGATGATATAAGTAGGCAAACATCTAAACTATTAGAATTATATAAACTCGGTTTTACTGATATTGAAGAAATTTCAAAAGAACTCGGGGCGCTTAATGATGAAAGAGAAAAAATCGAAAAACTCATAGACGAACAATCAATCACGACTACAATTACGTCTAATGAAGTATATACTTGCCTAGATAGTTTTGAAGAGACCGTCGAGCATGGTACACCCGACGATCTCTACAATATAATTCACGATCTTATAGATAGAATTGAAATTTTTAATGATGATGTAAAAATATTTTGGTCATTTTGTTAACGTTGAGCCTTAGCAACCAATTCTTGATCTGCCAGGGACTCGTCTAACTCAAGAAGCGCAATGGTTTCTACATGCGGTGAAAGTTACTTCTTATACTAAATAGCGAAACCGTCACCTTTTGCGAAAAGGTTCATACCCTACTTAGGGGGATAGCCTTTACCCCTCTTCAAACAATAAATTAACCCTCAGCATGTAGTTGCATAGTCTCCATTGTTTTGCTCACTTCACTTACCAATGATAACGTTTGTCTTTTATTCTTTGCGATATATTCCTGCATTGCTTTTACTCTGGATTTAAACTCTTGCTTAAGCTTAATATGCGGAATTTCCTGCTCATCATACGATTGAATATATTTCAGAACATAATCCCAAAAATTCTCATTCGTCAAGTACTCTCTCAATTTGTCACGTAATTCAATTACCCCGGCATATTCGTATGCCGCTTCATAATAAGGATTGAATATCCAATACAACTCCTGATGAGAATCGCCATATCCAATAAAATTATTCCTACGTTTGAGAACGTTACTATTTAATGAATTTAATAATTTTTCATGAATCTGTTTTTCTGTACATTGACCACTAAAGGAAAACTCGAGCCAGCGTACAGTATTTTTAATATATTCAACCGCTTCATTCGTGTCTGAATGTTTTTCCAACAAATGTATTACATACTGAAGATCCAATAACAACTCAAAAGAAATTCTTTCATACTCTTCTTCTTTAAAACAATTTCTTCCATGAGCCACTTTATTACGAATCATGCTGTTAAAGTAAAACTTAAAGTATAATGCTGCCTCTTCTAATCCCATACTTGTATCATTCTTTTCCATTTTACTTTTCAAATCATCTTTTTCGAACAAATCAAATTGTCCATCCAAACGATTCTGGATATTGGCATCTACAAACATATCATAAAATAAACCTTCAATTTGGATGACAACCAAATTCATAAACACAACATAATTTTGATTCTCAAATGAATCAATAATCGTATTTAAGATATTTTTCCGGTCTTGCAAACAGTACAAACCATCTATTTTCTGCCTTAAATACTCTAACACTTGCTGTTCTGAAATATGTTGTTTTAATTCCTGTATATACTTATTCAAATCCTGTGTTCTCAGGTTTATCCATTGATCGCTATCTAAAACCTTTGCTCTTTTTTCTTTACATATCTCAATCAATTCATCTAATCTATTCCAATATGCACCATTACCATTCTGATAATAAAACTCTTCTATATCATCTAAAACTTTTCGCATCTTAATCATATAGAAAGGCTTATATATTGATTGCACTGCATTTTTCCAGGATTCCAAACATACGTCATAATTTTCAAAATTACTTTTATAGTCCTTCAATCCACCACTATCTTCCTGCGCTACTTCGATTGCTATTTTTCTCAATGAAAAATAGGGATCTTCAGTATCTAAGAAAATAGTTCCTTCAAAATATGCTTCTATTTTTTCTTTTGCATACTTAAGCATTTCTCGATAGACATAATTTTCCTGAATCGAATCAAATAGTGTATTGTATTCATTTTCTATCTTTTTCAAATCCTTTAGAATACTTTTGTTTACATTATTTCTTGCTTGTAATTGATTTTGCTTTTTTATTAAACTACCACAACATTGAGGATGTTCCTTGTCTATTTTTATAAGATCATCAATACGCAACATCTCATTCTCTATTTCTGCAATAATAGAATAATATTTATTTTTTATTCCGTCATAGTTTTGCTCAATTTTCTGATATTCGTCTGCTGGATATGTTTTAAACCGTATAACATGCTCACAAACTAATACACACAATTCTTCATAAGTGAGTCTTGAATATTGCTCCTGACTATAGCGTAAATTCATGCAAATAATTTGTTTTATCTGAGTAATATCAACTTCTGCAATTTCTTCCAGGAGCATATTTATTATAACATTACCAATTACTTGAAAATCCCTTTCTTGAATCATCTGCACTTTTTTCGCTAAACACTGTTCATCATGCAAACAATCCAAGACCTTTATATATAATTCTCGTTCGATCACTACCAATCGCCCTCTTTTCTATCTCTAACTATTAAATAAGCTTCTCAAATATAGTATTTATTTTACCATATCACCTGTTATTTTACCATCTGCCAAAGAGCAAGAAAAAGCCGATTCGGAAATGCTACAACTCCCAATCGGCTTTTTTTAAACTTGCATCATGCTTGCGAATCGATTTTATCCAATGAAAAATCTTCATCTCTTCTACATATAATGCGCAACTT
>CAYUKO010000212.1:0-4490 GCA_964445375.1 uncultured Roseburia sp. | reverse complement strand
GGTTCATCAGAGCCCTTTTCTTTGACTCTTTTTTCATAAATCATTTGACACTACCCTTTTCTGACAGTGTTCACAAAAATAAACCGTTCCCCCCATATAATTTGCCTTATGTATCTCATAGCCGCATTTCATACATGGTTCATGCAAGGAATTCTTGCTTAACTGCGTAATATAACCACCCTTTTGCCCAAATAAATCCTTTTCCGTATCACGACCACCTTGTGCAACCATTTCTCCCAGTATTTTCTTAATGGAAGAATATAATGCCTTTAAATCTTCTTCTGTTGCATCCTGCATATTGAAGCGAGGGTCAATTCCTGCATCCCACAAAATATCCTGTAATACACCGTTTCCAAGTCCCGGTATTCTTTGTTGTGTCGCAAGAAAGGCTTTGGCTGACAGCTTTTTCTCTGTCGTTACATAGAGACTCTTAAAATAATCAAAAGTAAATGCATCCGTCAGCGGACTAGGCTTTGAACTGGAGGAAATATAATAGCCCTCCTTACAAGCTCCCTTTGGGAAAATCATGATAATACCATACATCTGAATCGAAACAAAGATAGCTGTTTCATCATCAAAATAAATCGCAAGCTGGCTCTTCTTTGGAAACTTCTTCTTTTCCTCATAGTATTTTGGATATGCACCATCTGCAAATACAATCATACTATCCTCGGTATCGATTTGAATCATGCCGCCATGCCATGTCGCACCGACAATCTTCTGTCCCTCCAGATATTCCTCAAACTTATTCCTCTCACCATGAAAAAATGCAAACTTATGTGGCGTTTGTAATACTTCAATGTAACTGATAATCTTACCTGTCAGATGCCTTTCTATCTGCTTTGAAATGGTATAGCTTTCCGGTAATTCTAACATATGATTCCCCTTTCTAGATGAGTACCTCTTTGTTCGTTCCGTAGAAAATGTCCTCTTTTCCACTGATTAGCTTACAAAACTCTTCAAATCTATCCCAATTGCGATTGCCTTCAAACTCATAAGAATGACCCCAGATATAGAAAATCTGTGGTTGCTCTGGTTCCATTTTCAAAAAGCGTTCTGCAAGGTCAAATAATTGCTCATCATCATGATGGCACGTTGGCTGAAAAGCAAGTAACTCTGACTGCACATCAAAGCTATGGCAGGACTGCACACCTCTTGCATAGAGAAAGCCGTAATTTTTTAACTTTTTCATGACCTCTTCTGAATAAGTACCATACGGATAGGCAAAACCAACTGCATTTTGTCCGAACAGCTTTTGAATATTCTCCCGATCTCCAAGTACCTCGTGTTCAAAGTCCTTTTCACTCAATTCACATACGTTTGGATGCGTCAAGGTATGTACTGCGATCTCATGCCCCTGATACGCTTTTGCATGCTGCTGCAAGTTCAATCTCTTTACCTCTACATCCTTGAATATCCAACTGTCATTTGTTCCATCTAAACCCGTATTGAGATTAAAAGTCGCCTTTAAGCCATACTTATTTAAGATTTCTAAAAGATGTAAATCCATCTCTATACCATCATCATAACTAAATGTAATTGCTTTTTTATAGTTCTTTGTCCATTCCATGATATTACCCCCTATGATCTCTTTTCTTTGTGTGCTGTAATGATCGTATAACTATACGCATTTATCGTTAATATGCAGCCATCTACTGTAACATACCAGTTTTTCCCTTCTCTTGTAATGGCAGCATAATCCGAATTCACTTTATCTCTGCACCACTCCACTACCGCATCTGTATTTAAATCAAGATTCTTCTTAATTCGTGTAACTCCTAACTCCGTTGTATGTAGCTTATCCAAATTTGCAAGTAATTCATTCATTTCTGTAACCCCTCTCGGCAGGTTGTGTTAAAGGCTCTTTCGCACACTTGTAAATCGCTCCTCCAATATGTTTGTCCAACCTCCATTGTGGTGCGCTACCATCTTCTGCCCAATACTCATCCATAGCACTAATCTTATCATCCACAATCTTAATGAATGATGTTACATGAAAAGACAACTCACGATCCACTGGATATACATGAGTTACTGTAATCGTTAACTCACCAACACACTCTACTCTCTCCACTTCACCATCCCAGTCTCCCGGATACTCGCAGTTTGCACGTATAAATTCATCTACAAGAAAATGCTCATTCGTGCAATGCCAATTAACATAAGCATCCTCATGAAAATATTTTCTAATTTCTTGTTCATCCTGTTGAAGAACAGCTTTCCAAAAATTATGCACATTCATAACGTAATCCTCCCTCTTTTCTCCATCATAACACAGATAATATGACACCTGTATGTCATATTTCATATCTTTCCATCATGGCTTTGACCCGCCTTTGCATCTCTAATCTCACTTCATCCGGTGCGATTACTTTGGCTGATGGTCCAAAGGATAAAATAAGACCATAAATCCAATCATCCACATATACCTGTAAGTGTGCCACAAAATTTCCATCTTCCAGCACTTCTAATTCATCCTCTTCAAAGCGGTCATATACTTTGTAGGCTTCCTTCTTGTCAATCCAGATATCAACTGGCGTGATATGTTCATCCGGCAGCTTCTTTTCCGGTTGCTTTTCCTTTTTCTCCTGATTCCAGTCGATTCTTGGCATAAAGGACTCTTCTAAAATCTCTACCCGCTTCATCCGAAAAAGCTTAAACATTCTTGGAGCTTGTCTTTCTCTACAAAACGCCCGTAAATACCATGTATATTCCTTAAAAAACAGCTGCATTGGCTCCACAATACGCTTTGACCTTTCACGGCTCTGTCCATAATACTCAAAGCTTATTAATTTATGTGATAAAATGGCTTTCTTGATGTCATCATATAACTGCTTTCTCGTTCCACTCCAATCAGACAGGTCAATCGCAATCCAGTCCACGGGGTCAGTTTTAAAAAACTCCCCAAGCTTTTGCAGCGTGTTTTGCTCTTCCTGCACTCCTGTTTCTCTTAAAGACACCAACGCCGATAAAATCTCCTGCTGTTCTTCCTCTGTAATTAGCATCTTATCTAAAACGAATTGCTCTGTAAGGCTTATTCCACCGTTTTTTCCTTTCTTGGCATATATCGGAATGCCTGCCGCACTTAATGTATCTAAATCACGATATATTGTCCTTATCGATACTTCGAAACGCTGGGCTAACTCCGATGCGGTCACGGTTCCCTGCTTCATTACTATATAAATAATTCCTAATAATCTATTTATCATATGTTTTTCAATCCTTAGCAAAAAGGAGATGAGTTCTCTCATCTCCCTTAAAATATACGCTTCTTCTATTATTATATCGCATTATTCCATATTATCCAATAATTCCTGATAGAATCTGGAATAATCTTCTCTCTTTTCATCAATAAACTTAATTGCTGATGATGGATGAGAATTTAAAACACCGGTTAAAAGGTACGGAATGTCATAGCCCCATACACTTCCCTTTTCCTTCTCTTCCTTAATGTGCTTCTGAACAAAGTCCATAACCGGCACAAGGTTATATCTTGGATTTCTTAAGAATGCAAGTAAAGATTCCATAAAGCAATTTCCTGCACCACGTCCCATACCGCTTACGGTTGCGTCTAAAAGACTTGCACCATTTGTCAATGCTTCCACAGTATTGGCAAAAGCAAGCTGCTGATTATTATGTGCATGAATACCAATCTTTTTACCATGCTTCTCTGCAATATTCATATACATATCTGTCAGTCTGCGAATCTGTTCCGGATAAAATGCTCCAAAACTATCTACCAAATAAATGACATCAACGTCAGATTCTGCTAAAAGCTCAATTCCCTTGCAAAGCTCATCTTCACGCACCTTGGAAATTGCCATAATATTAGCAGTTGTCTCGTATCCCTTTTCATGTGCATCCTGAATCATTTCAATTGCTGTTGGAATCTGATGAATGTAAGTTGCTGTACGAACCAAATCAATAACACTATCTGCTTTCTTAATGATATCATTCTTGTAATCTGTTCTTCCAACATCCGTCATAACTGCAATCTTCATGTCAAAATCATTGTTTCCAACAATTGCACGAATATCTTCTTCCTCACAGAACTTCCACTTTCCATAATCTTCTTTCTTAAAGATATCCTTAGAAGCCTTATAACCAAATTCCATATAATCAACGCCCGCCTTGATGTTGGTGCGATATAAATCTTTTACAAACTCATCTGAAAAACCAAAATTGTTAACCAATCCACCATCACGAAGTGTACAGTCAACTACCTTAATATCCGGTCTGAATGCAATTAAATTTCCGTTGTTCTTTTCCATAATATCCTCCCTTGTTGTCACTATGTTATATATGTAAATCTTTTTTCATTACTTTAAACCGTTACACTTTAAAGCATTAAAGTATGTTTGTATATAATACCCCTTTTTCTAATATTTGTCAATATCTATTCCCCAAATTAAAAAGCTACCGTAACAGTTCAACACTAAATTCAGGTTTAGGGGAGTGGGGGGATGTGCCGCGCGAGTCGGCTACCATGC
>CAYUKO010000211.1:0-4518 GCA_964445375.1 uncultured Roseburia sp. | reverse complement strand
CTATTAATATATGCCTTATAAATAAACATAAAAATATATAGTTTTACTTTTTACAACACTCTATGATACCCTTTGAAAGTGGTTTGCATGATAATCCAATCCCAAGTCCGCCATATCCGATATGACAGGATACCCCCATGGACAGATCATCACACAAAACCTCTAACCCTGGAAATACTTCTTCAATCTGACGAATCCAGTCCTTTGTTACTTCCTCAGAAGCACTGGAAGCCGCAAGCATTGTTGCCGTCTGACAGGAACCGCTTAATCCGCTGCTGATTGGCATATATAATATCTGTTCATATTCCTCTAGTGCTTCATCCCAAATCTTCATGACTTCCGTTGGCGCAGGCTGAGAAGTAGATACACTGACGCCACTTTGCAGCTTGTCAAAAAACACTTCTCTGGATAAAGTAACATTTTCATAATAGCACTCGTCTCCAATGTAAAATGGCATGGGAAGCACCTTAATTCCCAGGCGCTTTGCCTCTTCTAGGGTAATACTGCTCGTACTATCTGTTACAATTCCTATCTTTTTCATGTTACTTCTCCTGTTTACATAAAATAAAACTTATTTTAAAATTTTATTATAGCAATACACATTCTACTTTTCAATTCCAATGAATGGTATGATATTTTACATTGCTTTTTTCCGATACACCCTCTAAGATGTAAGTAACATTTATAAAAGGAGCCACCTCATGAAATCCCATGAAAGATATGTCTCACCGGAATCTGACTATTATTTATATTCACCAAGCCTTACCGCGCAGGAACTCTTTCTCTATCCCCTTGGCTGCGGACATTTTATTTACGAACAAGGGTATTCACTGCATAGAGATTCCTATGACAGCTTTTTATTGCTCTATATAGAGAAAGGCGCTCTCATTCTTGATTATTCGTCCACCAAAACACCAGTATCTGCCGGGCAACTGATTCTGCTTGATTGCTATAAACCATATGCTTACCACACATCAGAAGGCTTTGAAGCATTCTGGTGTCATTTTGATGGCATTATGGCATCAAATCTCTATGAAAGTATTGTGTCTCATGGTGGAAATGTATTTTCCCTGACCGATCACTGCATTATAGATAACCTGACCTCCATCTATCGCACCTTTGCTTCTCAGGACATAATAAAAGAGCCGTTACTGTCCAAATATCTAAATGATATTCTAACAGAACTGCTCCTATCTTCGTCAAAGGTTCCTTCTCTCTATAACTATGCCAAAATAGCAGAAGAAACCATATCTTATATGAATCAGCATTTTGCGGAAGATATTTCCGTTCCATGGCTTGCGGATAAAGCCGGCTTAAGCCAGTATCATTTTATCCGCAGCTTTAAGAAAGAAACCGGATTTACTCCACATGAGTATATTATTTATACTCGTATCAATGCTGCTAAGTATCTGCTTAAGAACACCGAACTTCCCATCAAAGAAATCTGCCGTCAAACCGGCTTTTCCTGTGAAAGTGTCTTTTGCAATGCCTTTAAGCAGCGATTACATCTTACTCCGATTCAATATCGGAAGAAGAAATAAGTGTGTTCAATTCTCTCGTTATGAAACCATTTGTGGCAAGGATATCGCTATTTTCCAGGTAAGAAGGCTGTTCTCCCTCTTTCCAGGTACCAACAAAACCGCCTGCCTCCTGAACAATCAAGGCTCCTGCTGCATAATCCCATGGTTTTAGATTCTGCTCCAGATAAGCATCCTCTCTCCCACAAGCTACATAGCACAGATCAAGTGCCGCAGAACCGGTTCTTCTAAAGTCCGCACAATTTACAAAGATTTTCTCATATAAAGCAAATAAGGTATGTGCTCTTTCTTTCTCATAGGGAGAAGAACCATAAGCAATTAATGCATCCTTTAAGGAATTGCAGGTTCCTGCCTGAATCTTTCTTCCATTCAGATATGCACCCATTCCTTTCATGGCTGTAAAGGTTTCCTTTGTAAACGGATTATATACGATACCAAAGGTCATTCTGCCATTTTCATAAAGCCCAAGCGAAACGGCACTCATATGATAATGGTGAATGAGATTTGTTGTGCCATCAATCGGATCCAGAATCCAATATGCTTTCGTTTTATCTGCTTGAAACCGATCCTGTTCTTCTGCAATAAAACCAATCTTTGGATAGAGTTTTTCAAGCTCCCTTTGCAGGAAACTTTGTACCTCGATATCCACTCTGGTTACATAGTCTGCTGCTCCTTTTACATGAATGCTGGAAACTGCTGCTTCATCAAAGATAATCTTATCTGTCGTATGAACCAAAGCCGTAATGCGATCTACATCAATGATAGCATGTGCATGACTTCTTAATAATGCTTCCAGCTCTGTATTAGCCTGCTCATAGCTTCTTAGGCAGATACCATGCATACCAACGTATCTTGCTCCCTGTACATTTTCTTCCCTGTCATCAATGAATACACATTCTTCGGGCTGTAATCCATATTTTTCCATCAGACATTCGTAGATATCCGCATCCGGCTTAATCTTCTTGACAAAAGCGGATACTACCTTTCCGTCTACATACTCCAGAAATGGAAAAGAGCCATTTGCTGCATGCATGGTAAAGAGTGTCTCCGGATAATTAGATAATAAATATACCCGATAGCCTCTCTCCTTTAAGCCTTTTATCCAGGAAACGGAATAATCATAGGCTCTGACAAGCTGATCTCTGTTCTCCCACACAAGGTCGAAAGCTTTCTGATACTCTATGTTATCTTCACGTAAATGCTTTACAACTTCTGCCTCTTTCATCGTACCATGATCGAATTCATGCCACCATTTACTTCCAAAGACATAGATTTCGAACCTGTCCTTATCTGCTTTTGTCAGGTTCAACTCATCCATCAGCTCTCTCCATCGGAAGTCTACCAGTACATTTCCAATATCAAAGATTACATTCTTTATCATAAAAGTCCCCTTTCCTTTTACCGAAAAAGCGGAATCCATAAACAGATTCCGCTCCCTATTTCTTTCCTTATAATGTTACACCATTTTCCTGTAATAATGCGCGTGCGCTCTCTACGGAGTCAACACCTGTCTTATTTTTGATTGGTGCAAATTCTTTATTTCTTACAACCTCAAAGGATAAGCAGTTGTCTAATAAGTGAATCATATCAAGAACAAGAAGCTCAAACTTATAACCGTTTGGAGTTTCCGGCTTATAATAATTTCCTTCTGCATCCATGTAAGGAATCTTCTTCTCTACTACATGAACTGGCATCTTTGCATTCTGAATCTCTTCTAACTTATCTACACGGAATAAGTAGTTGAGGATAACACCAAAGTTATAAGATAAATCACCATTCGGCTCTCTTGAATTGATGATTTCTTCTGTCATTTCATAGTACTCAACGATAGATGGTCTTCCATCTTCCAGACAAAGAACACCAACCTTCTCGTTTGGATCAGCCTTTCTAACTACCTTAGCACCGCTGACACGACCGGAATCAAGGGTAGCACCAACGAATACAGGATCTGCGATTCTCTGTAATACATTATCAACAGCGAAGATATTAATCCATTCAATACCTCTTGCACGTACATCTTCGATCACACCGGTAACTACCATAGAATAGAACCAGCCACCATTTCCGTTCGGTGAAAGGGATAAGGAATCCTTCTCTTCCATTAAAAGCTTTCCATCATAATCCGTAGAAGGAGCCATTTCCTGCTTGAAGAACTTTACATACTCCTTTGGATATCCGAAATAATTCTTCTCTTCGAAGAACTCGATTGTCTCATCATTGTTCTTATCACTTGTCATGATGTATAAAGGAACAAAGCAGCCTGCCTTGTCTGTTACATCCTGTAAATTACGGATTAATCTCTCGAAAATATATACATCCTTGGTAAGACCAATGTTGTATTTACCCTTAGGACCGTCAGAACCAAGTCTTGTTCCCTGTCCACCTGCAAGTAAAACAGCACCAACCTTGCCTGCCTTAATTGCTTCTAATCCCTTTGCTTCATAAGCATCTTTATTCTTCTCAATCTCAGAAACCTCTAATGCTGACAATGGCTCAAGCTTTCCTCTCTCCTGTGCAAGCTCTTCATGACCTGCCATTGCAACCATATCCCAATCTACTCTTTCAACCTGAGCTGCAAGCTTTTCCTTACCAGCTTCATCAAGCTTCTGGTATGCTTCCCAGATATGCTCCTGTCCATGTTCTCTCAATACCTTTTCTAATTCATTCTCTCTCATTGCATTCTCCAATTCTTTGCTATTGTTACTTGAATCAAATATGTAATTCATAATTGACCTTATATAAGGCATTATCATACATTTAAAGTCAAAAAGTACTTTTGTGACCTGACTCCATTCTAAGTTATACTATATTTATATAAATATTGCAAACATGTTTTTCCAATTCTCCGCATTGGGCATTGTAAACGTTCCCAAACGCCTTTTTCTGTATAATTTTCCTATATTTTTGTTTCCTTCTATTTTCACTTTATTTAACTGTTTTTCATATTATTTGTATAAGTTATGTAATACAAATAATATTT
>CAYUKO010000210.1:0-4523 GCA_964445375.1 uncultured Roseburia sp. | reverse complement strand
CTTTGTGTCCCGGAATCGTGAGAAACTATCTGCCAGCCCCGATACTCCACTAAACCTGAATTTACTTAATGGTAATACTGCGCCTGTGCATTCCAAAGTTCCTGGTAAAGTCCTTCCTGGCCAAGCAGTTCCTCGTGCGTTCCACGCTGTACTACGTTTCCCTGATCAAATACAAGAATATCTTCACAAAAGCGGCATGATGCCAAACGATGAGATAGATACAACGCTGTCTTGTTGCCTACCATTTTGTCAAAGCCTGCATACACTTCGCACTCAGAAATAGGGTCAAGTGCTGCCGTTGGTTCATCCATAATGACAAATGGCGCATCTTTATAAATAGCTCTTGCAATTGCCATTTTCTGCTTTTCACCACCAGAGAAGCTCACTCCTTGATCGTCAAATTCCTTACCTACATAAGTAGCAAGTCCTTGTGGTAGATTACTAAGTCTGTCTCCAAGTCCTGCTCTCTTGAGTGCATCGATTGCCCGTTTCTCATCCACCTGAGAGCTTGTGGCTATATTTTCACCAAGCGGCAGCGCAAAAATATGAAAATCCTGAAAAACAACAGCAAATAAATTGCAATATTCCTCATAATTATACTTACGGATATCAATGCCATTTACCTTAATGCATCCTTCTGTTACATCATAAAGGCGACACAAAAGCTTGATAAAGGTTGTTTTGCCGGAACCATTTTGGCCTATGATTGCCATCTTCTCACCAATGACAAAGGAAAGGTTCAAATCTTTTATGACATAGTTGTTACTTCCCGGATAACGAAAGGAAACATGTTCAAAGTCCACTTGAAACCGATTGTCTCTTCGCTTCTCCAAAGGAATCGTTCCATTATATTTTCGCTTGTCAAGACTCATAAATTCCATATAGTCAGCCGCGTACATTGCAACTGACTTAACATGTCCCATATTGTTTACAAATCCATTTATCGCCTGCGTAAACTGTACCATACTGGAAGCATACGTAATCACATTACCAATAGAAATCATTCCCATATATGCACGAAGTCCTGTAAAAACATAAATTAATATACTGAAAAACTTAGAAATCACTTGCTGTATGGCAACTCTGTTCAAATACAGTCTTCCCTGTTTTCTCTCATTCTTCTCAATCAAATCAAACAGTCCGTCCACATCATGGTACAACACATTTTGATAATGGTTCATCCGAATGTCTTTCTGTGCTTCTATGCCTGCAAACAAATCCATATAATAATGCTTTTTGTTATATGGATTGTCAAATTCATCAAATAATTGCTTTGACTGTCTGGTAAATCCTACACTCGTTTTATAATTAACAAAACTTACCCCCAGAATAAATACAATCAGAAGCACCGAAGCACCTTTCTCGATCACATTGTACATCGTAAAAATAAGCCAACCGGACACACCAAAATAGGACTTGGTAAAGGATCGGAATCTTAACTCCTGCACCGTAGTCTCTTCCAAATACTCATAATCCATGGTAAGCGCCTTTTTATTTAATGGCGCTGTTCCAAATTCTTTGGGATTCTCAAGCTTCTGCCAAAATGATTCGCTACTCCTTGCAAGCACAATATCTAATAAGAACTTACAACTTATCATGACTACGATATCTTTTACTAATGTCTGCCAGTCAGCCCCCGAATACACCATATCAATTATCATTCCTAATAAAATGACAAAAATATACGGCTTAATCGCACTAAGTAAAGCTGCTACTACACAATTTATGACCGTCTTTCTCTCATATTTCACAACATCCTTAAAAAGCCGCCATATATTACTCCAATCACGCTTTGTCACTTTCCTCCACCTCCCTTTTGCTATTCTCATCCTTATAATATTTGCTTTGAATCTCAAAAAGCTCTGCATAGCGCCCTTTTTGCTTCATCAACTCATCATGTGTGCCTTCTTCACGAATCCGTGCATTCTCAAGCAGAATAATCCTGTCACAGAAACGGGTACTGGATAAACGATGGGAAATAAAGACAGAAGTTCTGTTTCTTGCCGCCTTACTATATTTAAGATACAGCTCATTCTCCGCAATCGGGTCAAGTGCTGCCGTTGGCTCGTCCAGAATAAGAAGTGGTGCCTGCTTGTACAAAGCTCTTGCAAATAGAAGCTTTTGCTTCTCGCCTCCCGAAAAATCCGTCGCCTGCTCATTCGTTTCCCGTACCAGCATGGTTTCTCCTTTTTGCGACAATTCCTCATATCTTCGAAGAAAGCCCGAAAGCTCCAGCGCTTCCTGTAACCGTTTCTTATCTTTTCTCCCCTGCTGCCCTGTCAGATTGGTATCTAACGACAGCGGCATCACAGCCGAATCCTGAAAAAGAGCAGAAATCAGCGCATCATATTCTTCTCTGGTATATTCTGATACCGGAATATCATTTACCAATATCTCGCCCTGTGTCGGCTGATAAACCCACATAATAGCTTAACCAAAGTGGTTTTTCCCGCTCCATTTAAACCTATTAAGGCAAGTTTTTCGTTAGGATTTATTACAAGGTTAATGTCTGAAAGTGTAGGTGTTTCTTTCCCCGGATACGTATAGCTTACATGTCGTAGCTCCACCTTTACTCCGGTCTTCTTCATCTTGGCAAGTCTCGCTTCACCAACTCCATTTCCCCATCTTCTGCTCTCTTCCAAATCAAGAAACTGTCTGATATAGCGGATAGATGCACTAACGGGATTTAGTTCCAGCATTTGTGAGATCAACATACCAAAACGCTCCGCAAAAGCAGAAATCAATCCTATATACAAAACAACCTCAGCTACACGAAGCTCTCCCTTTGTTAAAAGATAAATCAGATACACATAGGAAAACAGCTCCGTAACATAAACCATGGCATTCTCTATAACACGGCGAAGAAAATAGCGATTATGGATATAAGCATATATGTCATCCATTTTCTTTACCGATACCAGATACTTGTCCATCAGCCAGTCCTGCATCTGATACAGGCGAATATCCTTTCCTGCATTCCTCTCCATAGCCTGGCGGTTGATATATACTGCCGCCTTGGCATAACGGCTGATTTCCTTGTGCTTTTCTCCATGTATCTTTCTGGTATGCCTAAGCATCAGAAAGCTTACAATGACAGAGGATATAAGACACAGCACTATGACAACGCTTTTGGAAGCAATCAACACTCCATACCATACGGAGGACATTGCTGCTATAAAAAGCTGTGGCATACCTGTCACAGAATTACGAATTGCATACTCATTTCTAAGCACATTCCACGTATTTCCGATTAATTCCTGATTCTTTGGCTCTTCTAATCTGTCATAATCTACCGCCATCATTTTCTGAAAACAAAGCTTGTCGTAATAAAGCGTCAAGGACATACTGTTTCGATATAAATATTCATACATCACTTTATAGACCATGTCGCATACAAGCATAATAAGAACCAGTACAAGAATCGTTCCTACTAAAACCTCTATACTGCTCTTTTCTTCCAGTCCTTTAACCAGCTGTGACGGAAGCAATGTAGCAAGATAACCGGATAATACATTGGGAAATATCATTAGAAACGGAAAATAGAACAGCTTTGGATTCCATTTTTTCGCACTTAGCATATGAAATTTCAAATTACTCACTAGACCATATCTCTCTGACCTCATATCCACATTCCTCTTCTAATCTTTTGTCATTTATCCACAACACAGATGTTTTTCTACACCATCCTTATCGTTTTGTTTGTTGACGATATCATAACACAATCTTGATAGAAAAAGAAAATTCGTGCACGAATGGTATTCCATTTTGCACGAATTGCTCTTTCTCTTATTTTACTAATGGCAGCATAACCTCTGTCGCAAAGACTCCATTTTCCGTCTGGCGGTTCAGATAGCCATGATATTTGCTGACAATGTTGTCAATTTGAAGCAAACCAAAACCATGATTTCCTCCTGTTTCTTTACTGGAGAGGAATCGGTTACCGCTTCTCTTTGCTTTGCCAACCATGGAATTGGTAACGGATATATAAAGCTGCTTCTTTATAATGTCAATATAAATACGAATAAATCTGTCCTTTTCTTCGGATATCTGCATGCAGGCTTCCATGGCATTATCCAGCATATTACCGATTAACACCGATAAATCAATTCCCGAAATGGCAACGTCTTCAGGCACAATGGCTGTTGCATCTACCAAAATGTGCTTCTCCTGAATGAGCGTAAGCTTGCTGTTTAAAATTGCATCCACCATGATATTTCCTGTCTTTAATACCGTATCCACCGTAGTCAGGTCTTCTTCCAGCTTATCCAGATACTCTTCTGCTTCCTCGTATTGGGATAGACTCATATGCGCTTTCAAAACCTGTATATGATTGTGATAATCATGTCGCCAGCCACGCATCTTGCGATACATGGTATCCACTTCATCATAATGTCTGTTCACAAGGTCATTCTGAAAGTTTGTCATTTTCCGATTTATATATACAGGCATTACAAAAATCCATAATAATATACTCAACTTTCCCATCCTTCCAAAAGACTGGAATGATTGAAAAATCAAGCGTT
>CAYUKO010000209.1:0-4552 GCA_964445375.1 uncultured Roseburia sp. | reverse complement strand
CATCTATACTACCATAAAACCTTGGATTTTTCAACCATTTCAGCGATACGTTTGGTATATATCGCAAATACATCAACGCCGTATTCTCCACCTACAAAATTTGTTTTATCAACCATATATCCAACCTACCTTTGTGTGCATATAATCTGTTACCGATGCGGACAGTAAAATTGTTTTTCGGGTCAGCAAGGAGCTCTCTTTCACTGCCAACCCCAACGTTTCATCCATCTTCTCAAAATACTTCGCTGATTCATCTTCATTTCCTTGTTCTTCTGCCAAATCCGATTTTGCATCATAATACCATGCCGTTGTTTCCAAGTAACGATAACGAAGCAACTCGTACTCAAGCTCTAACGCCGCATATTTTTTCTTCATCTCCATCAATCCATCCCTTGCCTCTGTCTCCTCTTTGGGCGGATACGGATAAGACTTTAACCTGATGGGATAGATGGAACGTAAATCCTCTATGACTGCTTTGAACTTCTCTTCGTCCAAATAGAACTTCCACCCGAAACTCTTAACGATTCCATTCTCGTCTTCTAACGCTCTCTGCATCTGATACCGGGCAGTCGTCTCCGGCAATCCCAACTCCTGCATTAAATACTCTTTGATCTCTTCTTTCTCTTTACCTTCATTGCCAAGAAACTCACAAATATGTCTGTACTTACAAAAATGTTCTAACCACTTCCTCTGCATTTCTTTTCCTCCTAATTAGTACATAGGGACAAAAAAAGCTGATTACAAAAAATTCCACTAAAAATTTTTTCCGAGAAATCCGGAAAAGCTGTCTACAAAAGTGAAGCTGCTCCGGTCAGCGTCTCTGACCGAAATCCAGCGTCGCTTTACACTGGTCAGTGTCTCCAGCCAAAGAAACCCAGTAAAATCAAGGGTTCCAGCCAGGCTGTTCACTTTAGGGTATCCCCTAAAACCCGAATATTGGTCAAGAGAATAGAAAAGACACTTCTGGTCATCGTGACCAGAAGTAACGTGATATTATATATCGCAGACCTTATAACAGAAATATGTTCCCGGCTTAATATTGTCATCATCGTAATATAGTAATCCCAATTTATTAAACCTAAAACTCTTTTTATAATCCTGTTTTACCAATGCATCATACGCTCTTTCATATGCTTCAAAACTGACTCCACCAATGGCAACGTTTCTTTCACACACAAACTCATGCATCCGGATGAAACTCCATTTAATACATTTGATGGAAATACATCCATATCCACAAATTCAATATCAAATGGTGAAAGCCCCTTCGCAAATCCATCAAAGAACTCTTCCATCATCATCTTTCTTCCAAAGTTTTCCGCTTCGTTATCTGCAATTAAAACTATTGTTGCTTTCATACATTTCCACCTCTTTTCACAAGTTCAATCAACTGCTCAAGTTTCATTTCTCCTAACTCTTGCTTGTCAAACTCTGCATCTCTTTGTCTTACAGATACTAAAGCCTTATTCTGCTCATTCTCACCCACAATGACCATATAAGGAACCTTATCCATACGCGCTTCGCGAATCTTATATCCCAATTTTTCGCTTCTGCAATCCAATTCCACTCTGATATCATTCTCGTTAAGATAATCCGCAACCTTCTTCGCATAATCATTATATTTATCAGAGACCGGGAGAATTTTAACTTGAACCGGTGCAATCCATACAGGGAATTTTCCCGCATAATGTTCTATCAAAATACCGATGAAACGTTCAATAGAACCAAATACAACTCTATGCAGCATAATCGGACGGTGCTTTTCTCCATCAGCACCAATATAATCAATATCAAATCTCTGCGGAAGCTGGAAGTCGAGCTGAATCGTTCCACATTGCCACGTTCTGCCTATAGAATCCTTCAAGTGGAAATCAAGCTTCGGTCCATAGAAAGCACCATCGCCCTCATTTATCACATAGGATTTACCCATTCCCTGCACGGCTTTTTCCAGTGCCTCCGTAGCCAATTCCCAGTCTTCATCACTACCAATAGAATGCTCCGGTCTCGTTGACAGTTCAATCTCATATGAAAAACCAAACTTCTGATACACCTCATCAATCAGTCGCATAACGCCTTGTATTTCGTCCATTACCTGGTCTTCCCTCATGATAATATGAGCATCATCCTGTGTAAAAGAACGTACTCGCATTAGACCGTGCAGCGTTCCCGATTTTTCATTACGATGTACAAGCCCAAGTTCTCCCATTCTCATCGGTAGCTCTTTATACGACCTTGGCTCCAGTTTATAAACAAGCATTCCTCCCGGACAACTCATCGGCTTTATGGCATAATCATCATCCTCCACCTTAAGGGAATACATAGAATCTCTATAAAAATCCCAATGACCTGACGTTTCCCAAAGACTCCGCTCCAGCATAATCGGCGTAGATATTTCCACATATCCGTCTCTCCGATGAATTTTTCGCCAGTAATCAATCAACAGATTTTTAAGAACCATTCCTTTTGGCAAAAATACAGGTAAGCCCGAACCCTCATCAAAAATCGTAAAGATACCCAGTTCCTTCCCAAGCTTCCTATGGTCTCTTGCTTTTGCCTCTTCCACCATATGCAAATATTCCTCTAGTTGCGATGCTTTCGGAAAAGATATACCATAAATTCTCGTAAGCATTGGATTTTTTTCATTTCCTCTCCAGTATGCACCTGCTACAGATAAAAGCTTGATCGCCTTAATCTGACACACATTGGAAATATGAGAACCTGCACAAAATTCCTCGTATTCTCCCTGCTTATAAAAAGTAATCCTCTCTGCGGCATCCAGTTCCTCAATCAATTCTACCTTATAGTTTTCACCCGCATCTACCATGAAGCTGAGCGCTTCTTCTTTTGACTTTTCAAAAACCTGTAATGAAAGAGATTCCTTCACTATCTTTCGCATTTCGTCCTCGATTGCTTTCAGATACTCCTCGGAAAATGCAAACGAAAAATCAAAATCATAATAGAATCCATTTTCGATAGCCGGACCGATAGCACATTTCGTTTCCGGATACAAACGCTTTACCGCCTGCGCAAGTACATGTGCACTCGTATGCCAAAATGCTTTTTTACCCTCCTGTTCTTCAAAATTCACTTCTACAATTTCTCCATTTTTTCGTAGAACCTTCATAATTTGTTGCTCCTTTCTGTTAAACGTTTTATTGGGCAACAACATAAGAAAAGCACCCATAAGACCATAATTAAATAGTCTTAAGGGTGCATTTAGCACGGTTCCACCTTAACTTTTCACTTCAAATTCCAACATAAAACCGCCTCCTTCTTTCTTAAAACACTTCCGCTCACTCCGCTCTTGACATGAGCCTCCTTCGCATGTGGTTTGTTGACAACACGGCAGTCCTATGCCGATGGCACAGGTTGTCATGACATAAAAGTCTACCACATGCTACTCATGTAAAGAGCATCGTGTAAATCTTTGCAATATTTCTTTACTTGCATATTATCTTGCGCATTATCTTACATAGCACCTAAAAAGTATATTTTTTCAACACTTCAAACACCGAAAAGTATAATTATTTCAATATCTACACCAAAATCTCTTTTCAAAACATTGGCAACACCAATGCCATTACTCCCTAACATATCTCTGGTTTCTACTATTTGGCTTATCCGGAATCATCATACGAATCAGGTTCATATCAATTGCCGGACGCAAATAATTCCTACGGAAGCCTTCTTTAGATTTCAATCCTAATTTATCCATCAGTGTATTGCTTGTGTAAGGAACATCATATTCCATAACTTCAAGTAACCTCTTGAGGTATTCCGAAAGTTGTTCATTATCCTCACTAACCTGAGCAGAAACATCATCCAATATCTTATCAATCTGAGACAACATAAACTCTATGAAAAGGGTAGATTCCCCTTCCACATGACACCTTGCAATCGCCTCATAGTATTCGTTTTGGAACTTCTCTATCTGACTCTCTATCGGAATATATTCAAATATGGGTTTCCACTTTGCAAGCATTGCTGTATGCCACAACCTAGCCATTCTACCGTTCCCATCAGCAAATGGATGAATGAAAACAAATTCATAATGGAATACACTACTCATAATCAACGGATGGACATTATTCTTTTCTTCCTTCATCCACGCAAAAAGGTCAGCCATTAACTGTGGTACAAACTGTGCAGGAGGTGCCATAAAGATACATTCATCTCCGTTGAACACTCCTTCCTCACCTCTACGAAAATCTCCGGACTCTTCCACCACATATTTTGTCATGATGCCGTGAAACCGTTTTAAATTTTTTATACTAAACGGCTCTATTTCAGAAAATCTCTCATAGGCAGCATAAGCATTTTTTACTTCTTGAATTTCCTTTTGTTCACCAAGCACCATCTTACCGTTGATTACATCTCTTACCTGCCCCAAGGAAAGAGAATTTGCTTCTATCTTCAACGAAGAATGAATTGACTTAATTCTGTTATTCCTTCTCAAATGAGGTTTTGATTCCAAATTACTGATTGCCGAAATACGTCCAACCTTCTCTGAAATGGATGATACATACGCCAATATCTCATTTGTAATTGTAAA
>CAYUKO010000208.1:0-4592 GCA_964445375.1 uncultured Roseburia sp. | reverse complement strand
CTGATTATCATTAACATGAAATTCCCTTTGCTATTTGGAATAGATGAACAAGGGTACTATTATCATACGGGATATGCTTATATTTATTATATCGTTGCGATTGTTTATCTTGTATTTTGTATACAGTATCTTTTCCGATTTGGTAAGGTTGTAGATTGGTCGAAGAAGATTTCTTTGTATATGTTTGTTATTTTGCCTTATCTTTGTGCATGGCTCGAATATCAGATAGAGGGATTTTTAATTGAAAGTTTTGGAATCACAATTGCAATTCTTTGGCTCTATCTGAACGCACCAAGAATGGATAGAATGATAGATTCTGGAACGGGAGCGCTGAACCAATATGCTTTTTCTAAGAAAATGGTTGCGCTGACAGAAGATAAACAAAAAGGATTTGTCGTAGTATTAAGATTTCGTGATAAAACTTCCATGCAGAATAAGTATGGATTGGAAATATATAAGAAATTGATGCGTGAGACAGCTTGTAAGTTATGTGATAAAGCTGGCAGAGAGCACGTTTATTATTTGCAGGATGGAAGATTTGCTGTCGAAATAATGAAGCAGGAAGAGGAAGAGGCAAAGACGATGGCAAATGAGCTGCTAAAAATGCTTCAAAAGACCTGGAAGATATACGGTACAGAAGTAGAAGTATGGTTGGTAGGAGCATTGTTGGTACTTCCATCAGATGTAAGAAATCTTAATGACATTTATAATTATTTGGAATATCTGGAGATTATGCCATCTTTGAAAGATGGTAATGTGTATGAGGGCAAGCATCTGGATATTGCGTATATGCGTCGTTATGATGAGATTGAACGTGCGATTGACAGAGCATTGCAGCATACGAATTTTGATGTATATTACCAGCCGATTTTTAGTACAAAAGAGAAAAGAATCGTGGCGGCAGAAGCACTTCTTAGAATGTATGATGAAGAGATGGGATTTGTTTCGCCGGAGGAATTCATTCCGATTGCAGAGAAGAATGGAAAAATCATAGAGATCGGTCATCTGGTATTGGAAAGGGTGTGTCAGTTCTTACAGAAAGAGGATATCAAAAAATACGGAATTCATTATATTGAGGTAAATCTTTCGATTATAGAATGTATACAGGAAGGACTTCCGGAAGAACTGGAACATATCTTGAAGAAGTATAATGTGGATTATAACCAGATTAATTTGGAGATTACAGAAACGGCATTAGCACAGAATCAGGATATTCTGGCTGAAAATATGAAGAAAATCAGTGAGATGGGGCTATCGTTCTCTTTGGATGATTATGGAACAGGTTATTCCACAATTACCTATATGATGACTCTTCCGTTTAAAATTGTTAAGATTGATAAGTCAATCCTCTGGTCTTCTTTTGAGAATGAAAAGGCAATGATTGCATTATGTGCAAGTGTTAATATGATTAAGGATATGCAAATGGAAATTGTTGTGGAGGGTGTAGAATCAGAAGAAATGGCAGATAAGCTGGCAGAACTTGGATGTGATTTCTTGCAGGGATTCTATTTCTCAAGACCGCTTCCGGAAGAAGAGTTTGTTAAGTTTCTTACAAGACAAGTATAAATCTGCGTAAATCAATACATTTTGTTTGACAATAAATAACGGCTAAATTATAATAAGAGTGCTGGTCTTAACTGACCAGTGCTTTTATTATGCGCACTCACACGAAATGAAGATGTCGCTTGTGCGACCGTGTTCGGCGCGGCGAGTAGACTGGCGTCTACCCGATTATTTCGTGATATTATGAATAGATTTGGAGGAAGAAACGTGAAGAACTACGGAGTAAACGATCTTAGAAGAATGTTTTTGGAATTCTTTGAGAGCAAGGAACATCTGGCACATAAGAGCTTTTCCCTTGTGCCTCATAATGATAATAGCTTATTGATTATCAATTCAGGTATGGCACCATTAAAGCCATATTTCACAGGTCAGGAGATTCCGCCTAGAAGAAGAATGACAACCTGCCAGAAGTGTGTAAGAACAGGTGATATTGAGAACGTAGGTAAGACTGCAAGACATCTTACTTTCTTTGAAATGCTTGGAAACTTCTCTTTTGGTGATTATTTTAAGCATGAATCTCTTGCATGGAGCTGGGAATTTTTAACAAAGGTAGTTGGACTTGAACCAGAGAGATTATATCCTTCTATTTTCTGTGAAGATGAAGAAGCATTTGATATCTGGGTAAATGAAATCGGTGTTCCGGCAGAAAAGATTACAAGATTCTATCGTGATCCGGAAACAGGAGAATGTGATAACTTCTGGGAGCATGGTGCAGGACCTTGCGGACCATGTTCAGAAATCTATTATGATAGAGGAATTAAGTACGGTTGTGGTAAGCCTGATTGTAAGGTTGGCTGTGATTGTGACCGTTTTATGGAAGTATGGAATAACGTATTTACACAGTTTGATGGTGATGGCAAGGGTAATTACGAAGAATTGCAGCAGAAGAATATCGATACTGGTATGGGTCTTGAAAGACTTGCTGTAGTGGTACAGGATGTTGATACGGTATTCGATATCAATACGATGAAAGCAATTCGTGATAGGATTTGTGAAGTAGCAGGAGTAGAATATCAGAAGGATGAGAAGACAGATGTATCAATTCGTTTGATTACAGATCATATGCGTTCATCAACCTTTATGATTTCTGATGGTATCTTACCTTCTAATGAGGGAAGAGGATATGTCTTAAGAAGATTGATCAGACGTGTTGCAAGACATGGAAGATTATTAGGAATCGAAGGAAAGTTCCTTACTAAGATTGCAGAGACTGTTATTGCAGAGTGTAAGGACGGTTATCCGGAATTAGAAGAGAAGAAAGATTTTATTTTCAATGTATTTATTCAGGAAGAGGATAAGTTCAGTAAGACCATTGACCAGGGACTTAGTATCTTAGCTGATATGGAAGAGAATCTCAAGAAAGAAGGCCAGAAGGTACTTGCTGGAGCAGATGCTTTCAAGTTATATGATACTTATGGATTCCCAATTGATTTAACAATCGAAATCCTTGAAGAAAAGGGCTTTACTGTGGATGAAGAAGGCTTTAAGGCTGCTATGCAGGAACAGAAGGAAACTGCACGTAAGGCACGTAAGGTTACCAATTATATGGGGGCAGATGTTACTGTATATGAATCGATCGATCCAAGCATCACAAGTAAGTTTGTAGGCTATGACAGACTGACACATGAATCTAAGGTTACTGTGCTTACAACAGAGGATGAAATCGTTGATGCATTAACTGATGGACAGGCAGGTACTATCATTGTCGATGAAACTCCTTTCTATGCTACTATGGGTGGACAGGAAGCAGATACTGGTATCATTACAGTAAATGATGCGGAATTCGAAGTAAAAGATACGATTAAGTTATTAGGCGGCAAGATTGGTCATGTTGGTGTGGTAACGAAGGGTATGATTAAGGTAGGCGATGTTGTTACATTAAGCGTAGATGGAACAAGAAGAGCAGATACTTGTAAGAATCATAGTGCAACACACCTTTTACAGAAGGCGTTGAGAACCGTTCTTGGTGCTCATGTAGAGCAGGCTGGTTCTCTTGTAAATGGCGATAGACTTAGATTTGACTTTACTCATTTCCAGGCTATGACAGCAGAGGAAATTGCTAAGGCTGAACAGCTTGTTATTGAACAGATTGCTAATAACCTTGTTGTTGATACACAGGAAATGTCTTTGGATGAAGCTAAGAAAACAGGCGCAATGGCATTGTTTGGAGAGAAGTATGGTGAAACTGTTCGTGTTGTAAAGATGGGCGATTTCTCTACTGAACTTTGTGGTGGTACTCACGTTGCTAATACAGGTGCTATTATGGCATTCAAGATTGTGTCTGAGAGCGGTGTTGCAGCAGGTGTAAGAAGAATTGAAGCATTAACTGGAAACGGTGTATTTGAATATTATAAGAATCTGGAAGAGACTCTGGAAAAGAGTGCTAAAATCGTAAAGACAACTCCGGCAGGATTGACAGAGAAGTTAGAGCATTTAATGGCAGAGATGAAGACTCTTCAGAGCGAAATAGAATCCTTAAAGAGCAAGGCTGCAAAGGATGCACTTGGTGATGTTATGAACCAGGTGGTAGAAATCAAGGGTGTAAAATTGCTCGCAGCAAGAGTAGATGGCGTTGATATGAATGGTTTAAGAGACCTTGGTGACCAGCTTAAGACGAAGCTTGGAGAAGGTGTAGTCGTTCTTGCTTCTGATACAGATGGTAAGGTTAATCTGATTGCCATGGCAACAGATGATGCGATGGCTAAGGGTGCTCATGCAGGTAATCTGATTAAGGGCATTGCTGCACTCGTAGGAGGCGGCGGTGGCGGTCGTCCTAACATGGCGCAGGCTGGTGGAAAGAATCCGGCTGGAATCGATCAGGCAGTTGCAGAAGCAGCTAAGGTATTAGAAGGTCAGCTCGCATAAATGATATCGTTAAAAAGTTTTCCGGAAGCAGTTCGGGGACTTCCGGAAAATTTTTGCAGAAAAAATAAAAAAATATGTAAAAAACTGTTGACGTATCTGAAATTTCTGCTATAATCTTAAATGTGCAATTAAGTATACCCGAACAGTCTGGCACACAATAATAG
>CAYUKO010000207.1:0-4610 GCA_964445375.1 uncultured Roseburia sp. | reverse complement strand
GGTAGATAAACGATGCGCGATAACGAATGTGGTTCTTCCTTCCATCTGTTTATCCAGACCTTCCTGAACAATCTTCTCTGTTGTGGTATCGATAGAGCTTGTTGCTCTATCGATACCAGAACAGAGAAGATTGTTCAGGAAGGTATGGATAAACTGATGGAAGGAAGAACCACATTCGTTATCGCGCATCGTTTATCTACCGTTAAGAACAGTGATTGTATCATGGTTTTGGAGCAGGGACGTATCATTGAACGAGGCAATCATGATGACTTGATCGAGAAGAAGGGTAAGTACTATCAGCTTTATACAGGAAATGCGATTGCACAATAAGATATAGAAGGAAAGGCTTTGGTTTGGTCCAAAGCTTTTTCTTTATCTTTACGCTATATAAAATCGGTGATAGAATAAAGTATGTGAGAACTTTCTGTATGAGAGAGTGCTTGCAGGTTCAAAAGACATGGAGGATTTACAAGATGAGTGAAGACAAGATTACATTAACCATTGGAAAACAGAAAAATATCGCATTGATTGCACATGATAGCAAGAAGAGAGAACTGATTGCATGGTGTGAAGAGAATAAAGAGGTATTAAAGAAACATTTCTTATGTGGAACAGGAACAACTTCGCGTATGATTACAGATGCGACAGGATTACCGGTAAGAGGTTATAATAGCGGCCCTCTTGGTGGAGATCAGCAGATTGGTGCTAAGATTGTGGAAGGAAGAGTAGATTTTGTTGTTTTCTTCTCTGATCCTTTGGCAGCACAGCCACATGACCCGGATGTAAAAGCATTGCTTCGTATTGCACAGGTTTATGATATTCCAATTGCTAATAACAAAGCAACCGCTGACTTTATGATCACATCCAAATTCATGGATGAAGAATATTCACATGATGTAGTGAATTTTCAGCGAAATATTGAGCAGAGAGCAAAGAGTTTATAAAAATATCTGTCATTTGCTTGATAACTGACTGAATTGTTGGTAAAATATAAGTAATGGATACAAAAACGGTTAATAAGACATAATAAGTAAATTGCATCAGGAGGATTACCGTAACATTATCAGATAAAAATAGTCTGAATGCGTGAGGTGATAGGAATGGCTTTTTCAAAAGGAAAAAGAATAGAAGATGAAACGAGTAAGAGAATTGTTGATCTTGCTGTGAATATTGGATGTAAAGAAGGTCCTGATGCTCTGACAGTAACAAGAATATGTAAGGAACTTAACTGTGACAGGCGTGTAATTTACAACAGATTTCGTGATTTGGATGAAATTAATCTGCTTGTAGCCAATCGTTGTAACCAGGAGCTGATAGCAAAAGCGAAAAGTGTTATGAAAGAAGAAGTTTCTTTTTATGATAACTTCAAGGCATGGATGCAGGAAGCTCTTACTTATATTTATGAGAGAAATGCCTATTTTCAATATTATACGGCTCTGTACAGAGTGACTGAGGAAGGTGTTCGAAACGAGATTCTTCAGTATTTAGAGGAATTTATTGAAGAGGGAAAGCGCAGAGAAGATGTGAGAAGTGATACAGACAGCCGTGAGGCTGCAGAAAGTATCTGGCTGTTGATTACAGGAATCAGTGGGATGCTTGCATCGAATGTGAACTATAAATATCAGGATGGTATGAAGACTATGATGTACGGTGTTCATGCGATTTCGGAATATATGAAGCAATAAGTTTTTGTAAAAATGCACAAAACCCAACATATTATTTGGGGTAAAATGGAAAAAATTATAGAAACAGGTTTTTATTGCAAATGATTTATGTTAAGATAGCTTATCGGGAATGGTTTTTCGATAAGCTTTTTTAATATGGGATTTAGGATATACAATGAAGAAATGGATTACAAAACATGGCATCACAGTAATACGATTAGACGGAGTCCGTTGTAACTGTTTTGCAATCGAGACAGAAAATGAAAAATGGCTGGTTGATACATCTGCACTTAGTGACAGAAATCGAATCATCAAACAATTGGAAATGAATGATATTGTTAGTTTGGATGGTATTATATTGACACATGCACATATTAATCATGTGGCGAGTGCGGCTTTATTTGCGGAGGAGTACCAGTGTCCGGTTTATATTCATGACAGTGAACTGCATTTTGTGCAGACAGGAGATTGTCTGACGCCAAAGGCATCGAATTCTTTAGCAGGGTTTGTGGAGAGAATGGTAAGTCAGATTTCTTTTCTGAATAAATATCCTGCGTTCAGGGATGCAAAAGCTATCCCGTTTGATGAACCACTGATATGGAATGAGTATATTAGAGTGATAGAAACACCGGGGCATTCAGAGGGGTGTATCAGTATTTTAATCGATCATGAGATTGCCATTGTTGGTGATATTATGAAGTCAGGTGTTTTTCAAATGAAACCGGCATGGGCGAATCAGCCGGGATTGATTGAAGTATCATGGAAAAAACTTCTGCAGGAGGAATGTGAACTGTTTCTGCCTTCTCACGGAAAAGAAATTACAAGAGAGCAGCTTGAAAAAGAATTGGATAAAAAATAATTATTTTCCTTGCTTTTTTTACAGATTTCAGATATGATGGCTTTATATACACGACTGGCGGAAACAGGATTGCCTGTGTAGGATGACCTACAGGGAGTGTATAAGAGATTTAGATTAGCCGACCGCCTGGGCAGCATGTTAGAGTGTAACCCGGGCGGTTTTTTGTGCACAAACGCATAAGGAAGATAACAGCCTTTGGCTGTATGCGTTTGGCACAACGAGTAGACCAAAGTCTACTCGATTGCTATAGGTACTTTGAATCATGCAACCACATAATATGGAGGAAAATGAAATGGAAAAACTTTCACTGGCAAATGAGTTACAGAACAATGCATACCCTGGAAGAGGTATTGTCATCGGTAAGACACCGGACGGCACAAAGGCAGCAATCGCTTATTTTATTATGGGTAGAAGCGAGAACAGCAGAAACAGAGTATTCGTGGAAGATGGAGAGGGAATCCGCACTCAGGCATTTGATCCTTCCAAGTTAAGCGATCCTAGTCTTATCATCTATGCACCGGTACGCGTACTTGGCAACAAGACAATCGTAACAAATGGTGATCAGACAGATACTATTTATGAATTAATGGATAAGCAGATGACTTTTGAACAGTCTTTAAGAACAAGAGAGTTCGAGCCGGATGCTCCTAACTATACACCAAGAATTTCAGGTGTTCTTCATATTGAAGATGGTACTTATAACTATGCTATGTCTATCTTAAAGAGCAATAATGGTAATCCAGATGCTTGCAACAGATATACATTTGCATACAGCAATCCAGTTGCAGGAGAAGGACATTTCATTCATACTTATAAGTGTGATGGCAATCCATTACCAAGCTTTGAGGGTGAACCTAAGCTTGTTGACATTCCAAATGATATGGATGAATTTGCAAACACAGTATGGAACAGCTTAAACGAAGAAAATAAGGTATCCTTATTCATTCGTTATATCGATATTGCAACAGGAAAGTATGAAACAAAGATAATTAACAAAAACAACTAAGTATAGGTATACAAAGGAGTTATCAAAATGAAAGAATTAGAATTAAAATATGGTTGTAACCCAAATCAGAAGCCTTCCAGAATCTATATGAAGGATGGCGAGCTTCCAATCGAAGTATTAAATGGTAAGCCAGGCTACATCAATTTCCTTGATGCATTCAATGGCTGGCAGCTTGTTAAGGAATTAAAGAAGGCAACAGGACTTCCAGCAGCAACTTCCTTCAAGCATGTATCACCAGCAGGTGCAGCAGTTGGTCTTCCTTTAACAGAAGTTGAGAGAAAGATTTACTGGGTAGATGATATGGGTGACCTTTCTCCACTTGCAAGTGCATATGCAAGAGCAAGAGGCGCAGACAGAATGTCTTCTTTTGGTGATTTTATTTCCCTTTCAGATGTTTGTGACGTTGATACAGCGAACTTAATCAAGAGAGAAGTATCTGACGGTGTTATTGCTCCAGGTTATGAACCGGAAGCATTAGAAATCTTAAAGGGTAAGAAGAAGGGCAATTACGCAATCATCAAGATTGATCCGGAATATGTTCCAAATCCAGTAGAAACAAAGGATGTTTATGGCATTTCTTTTGAACAGGGAAGAAATGAACTTGTTATTGATGAAGAGTTATTCTCTAATGTTGTTACAGAGAACAAGGAAATTCCAGAATCCGCTAAGATTGACCTTACAATCGCTATGATTACCTTGAAATATACACAGTCTAACTCTGTTTGCTATGTAAAGGGCGGACAGGCTATCGGTATCGGTGCAGGACAGCAGTCCAGAATCCATTGTACAAGACTTGCAGGAAGCAAGGCTGATAACTGGTTCTTACGTCAGAATCCAAAGGTATTAAATCTTCCGTTCAAGGAGAAGATTGGTCGTGCAGACAGAGATAATACAATCGATGTATACATGAGCGACGATTATATGGATGTTCTTGCAGAGGGTACCTGGGAGAACTTCTTCACAGAGAAGCCGGAAGTATTCACAAGAGAAGAAAAGAGAGCATGGCTTGACCAGCTTTCCGATGTTGCTCTTGGTTCTGATGCATTCTTCCCATTCGGTGATAATGTAGAAAGAGCAAAGA
>CAYUKO010000206.1:0-4934 GCA_964445375.1 uncultured Roseburia sp. | reverse complement strand
ACATGGTATTCGTTCCGGTAATCTCCGTTCCCTTTGCGTTCTTAACCGTAAATGCAAAAATCGGTGCCGGTATGTCATCATAAAAACGAACTCGCATATGAATTCCAAAATTCATCCCCTTGATAATGGCATTGGATTTTGTTCCATTATCATCTGTAAGATAAATTTCTTCAATCTCCGCCTGTTTGGTACCGTACTCCAGAGTCTTTGTTTCTTCTTGCTTTGACTCCTTTTTACGAACTGCCTGCTGTAATTCTTCATCCTCTAAGAGGCTCTTATTAATGGATTTCTCTTCCGGTGCCTGATATTGTCCAACCAATACTCTCTTAAAGTCATCGATCATTTCCTTTGGTCCGCCTTCACCAAGCTTAACACCCTGATCAAGTAAGATGACTCTGTCACAATACTTTGCAATACTGCTCAAATCATGACTTACGAAAATAATGGTCTTACCCATTTCCTTGAATTCTTCAAACTTATGGAAGCATTTTGCCTGGAAGAATACATCACCTACCGATAATGCTTCATCAACAATCAGAATCTCCGGATCAATATTAATACCTACCGAAAATGCAAGACGAACGAACATACCGCTTGAATATGTCTTACATGGCTGGTTTACATAATCTCCAATATCTGCAAACTCAAGAATATCCTGCATTCTTGCATCAATCTCTGCCTCTGAAAATCCATTCATGGTACCATTTAGATAGATATTCTCAAGCCCTGTATACTCCATATTAAATCCTGCACCAAGTTCTAAGAGCGCAGAAATTCTTCCATTCACGGTTACATTTCCACTTGTCTGATTCAAAACACCTGTTATGATTTTCAAAATAGTGGATTTACCGGAACCATTTGTTCCGATAATACCAACACATTCACCTTTTTTCACATGAAAGCTTACATCTGAAAGAGCATATTTTTCATGATACTTTTTCTTCTTTGTCAGTCCAAGTGCCTCAAACATACGGTCCTTTGGTCTGTCATACAATTTATATATCTTGTTGACGTTCTCCACCGCAATTGCGATTTCTTCACGTTCCTTACCCATAACTTCTAAACCTTTCCGTAACAATTCCGTATCTGCCTGGTTACGTACATTTTACAGTACATCTGCAAAATGTACTTTCAGTCTTCTGAAAATTAATGCCCCAATTCCAAACAGTACTACTGTTACAATCCAGAAATACATTGTAGAATAGAAATCCTGCCAAAACCATGTTTTTTCAAACATAGCACTACGGAAACCATTCACAATATAAAAGATAGGATTGATCTTCAATATTCCCTGCAATAGTGGAGAAACCGTTGCGATATCCCACATAATCGGTGTTGCCCACATACCAATCTGCAATGCAATGTTAATAATCTGAGTCAGATCACGGAAGAAAATAACAAGTGCACAGGTAGAATAAGACAAAGCCAATACAAACAGGAACATACATAAACTATAATATGGCAACTGTAATAAATAAAGATTTGGCGTATAACCCATGAAAAAATATAATACCAGCATAAAACATACAAATACAATGTGTGTAAATGATGCTGATATAATTTTGATAATCGGTATGATACTGATCTTGAATACTACCTTCTTTACCAGATAACTATATTCCAACAACGCTGTTGTACCGCTATTGATAGCCTCCGAGAAGAAAAACCACGGAATCAGACCTGCTGTCAACCATAATACATATGGTGGAGTCACTGTCCCGGCAAAGGTTTCAGCCTTTGACTGCATAATATTGCCAAACACAAACCAGTATAATCCAATTGTTACAATCGGTTGAACGAAAGCCCATACCTTACCTAAGTAAGATCCTGCATACCGATTCTTGAAATCATTCTTGGAAAGCTTCCAAATCAGTTTTCTGGAATCCCACAATTCTACCGGTAAAGATACCAGCCTGTCATAAAAGCGATGAAACACCACGATACCAGCTAAAATAATAACGCAGGCAATCACTTTCTTTATTAATTCTTCCTGCTGATCCGCCAATGGATTATGATGTACTACAATAATCATCATAGCAATCATTGCTATGAGTGTTGCCAGCAGCTTTATTGTTCTTTTGGATAATCCCTTTTTCATCTAACGATACCTTTTCTATCTTTTAAATTCTTTGATACCGCCCCACTTGGTATCCTTTTCAGAAAGAGTAAGTTCCATGCCTTCCGGAATTGGCCATTCTACTCCAATATCCGGATCACTCCAGAGAAGTCCACCTTCATCATTTGGATGATAGAAATCCGTACACTTATAGCAGAATTCTGCATAATCAGATAATACAAGGAAACCATGTGCAAAGTTCTTAGGAATAAAGAACTGCTTCTTGTTCTCCTCTGACAAAAGCACACCATACCACTGTCCAAATGTCTTAGAACCTTCACGTAAATCAACAGCAACATCATATACTTCACCCTTGATTACACGCACAAGCTTGTCCTGTGGAAATTCCTTCTGGAAATGTAATCCTCTTAAAACACCCTTCTTGGAAGCAGACTGGTTGTCCTGAACAAAGACCTGATCAATTCCAGCTTCCTTGAAGTCATTATAATTATAGGTTTCCATAAAATATCCTCTGTTATCCCCAAAAACGCTAGGAGTAATAATTTTTAATCCTTCTATTTCACATGTTTCAACTGTAATCTTTCCCATATTTTTTCCTTTCCTCACTATCCGCTACTCTTTTAGTACCCAAGATAGCTTACATTCAAATCAACATAACCTTCAATACCTGCAACAGTACCCTTAGAAGTATACTGCCACATATCATACCGATTGGTGTACAATGGTGTATTTCTATATTCCGCAAGCCAGATGGTATATTCTTCCAGCTGTTCTGCATGTACCTTGTTGTAGTAATAATATCTTCCGGAATACACACCCGGATTATATCCTTCATTCTTAATCGTCTTACAGAAATACTCACATACCAAGGTTCTTGTATCTGCATCAATCAAATCTGCTCTGGCAGTGCCTCCACCGCCTTCTGTATCAATAAAAATCGGATAATCCAACTCTTCTCCATCCAACAGTTCAATACACATAGAAGCTTCTTCTACTGCTTCAACCGCATTCGTTGCCTGAGAAAAGAAGTAGACACCAACCTTAATACCTGCCTTCTTAGCACCTTCTAAGTTTGCCTTGAAATATGGATCCTCTACCAATGCACCTGTCTGCATACCACGGTAACCACAACGAATGATAGCAAATTCTACACCCTGCGCCGCAACAACATCCCAGTCAATTTCTTTTTGATATTTTGAAACATCAATACCAAGTGAAACCGCATCTTCCAGATTATCCGCCTCTAAAAGTGTTGTATACTGTGTATCATCCTCATCCTCCGCATCCATTTCCTTTTTCTGTGTATCTTCCACAGAAGCATCAATTTCCGCTTCCGAACGAATTAAATAGGAAATATCCTCAATTGCTGCATATGATACAACCGCCTTAACACGTGCAGTAAGCGGTTCTGCTGGTTCTTCAAAGCCTTCCATATCACGCATTGTTATCTTATATTCTCCCGGCTTCAAACCGGAAACATAAACGATACCATCCATATCAAGATCCTGATAAGTACCAGCCTCACCTACTTCAAGAAGAAACTGGTAGCCTGCGATTGCTTTCCCATCACTATCCACAATCTTGATACGCAAGTCCTTCTCTACAGAAGTTGCGATCATCGACACTTTTGGCTCCTCTGCACGTTCCAAGTCCTGCGTTTCTTCTTCTGTTTTTTCCTGTGCATGTCCACTGCTCTCATGGTCAAAAAAAGCCTCATCCTGTAAAAAGGCTGATAAATCAGCCCCTTTTACTTTGCCGTCTTCTTCAACCTGTGTTGTCTGTATTTCAACCTGTGTATTTTCTACCAAAGTCGTTGCCTGTGGTTTTGTCGTAATCTTATCATAGTTTATTAACACGACGATAACACCAACCAGGAGAATGATACTTATCATGCCCAAAATCGCAAGCCGCTTCATCTTAGAGTCCATTTGCAACCTCTACCAGATATTTTCCATATTCCGTCTTCATCAAAGGTTCCGCAAGCTTTAACAACTGCTCTTTGTCAATAAAACCTCTCTTAAAGGCAATCTCTTCAATACAAGATACGTATAATCCCTGTCTCTTCTGAATAGCAGCTACATAGTCTGCGGCTGCAAGAAGCATGTCATGATTACCGGTATCAAGCCATGCAAAACCTCTTCCTAATGTTTCAACGCTTAATGTACCTCTCTGTAAATATTCGTTATTTACACTGGTAATCTCGATTTCGCCACGTGCAGAAGGTTTTACATTCTTTGCAATTTCCACTACATCATTGTCATAGAAATATAAGCCTGGTACTGCATAGTTAGACTTAGGGTTAGCCGGCTTTTCTTCAATAGAGAGTGCCTTGCCGTTCTCATCAAACTCTACAACTCCATATTCTCTAGGATCTCTTACATAATAGCCAAAAATAGTTGCTCCCTGCTGCTTCTCGGTACGTTCTGCAACATTACGAAGCACCTTTGAAAAACTCTGTCCGTAGAAAATATTATCTCCAAGAACTAATGCCACTGCATCTTTTCCAATAAACTTTTCACCAATAATAAAGGCATCCGCAAGTCCTCTTGGCTGTTCCTGAATCGCATATTCAAAATGCATGCCAAGCTGAGAGCCATCTCCCAACAATTCCTGAAATACCGGTAAATCTCTTGGTGTAGAGATGACAAGAATCTCTCTGATTCCTGCAAGCATCAATGTTGATAATGGATAATAAATCATCGGCTTATCATATACCGGCATAATCTGCTTAGAGATTGCCTTGGTAAGTGGATATAATCTTGTTCCTGAACCACCTGCTAAAATAATTCCCTTCATGTCAAACGCTCCTTTTCTTCCCACTTTTGATAATCAAGCAGGATAACTCCTGCTCGCTCAT
>CAYUKO010000205.1:0-4965 GCA_964445375.1 uncultured Roseburia sp. | reverse complement strand
TAAAATAGTAAGCGAGCGATGTACATAAGTAGGGTTGAGCATAATGTCATGTAACTGTTCTAAAATGTCTACACTTGTTAGCCCCTCATTAGTATTCCAAAATAAATCCATCACACGTTGTTCTCTGGAAGAAAGTTCAAATCTGGTTTTTTTCATTGTAAAATCTCCATATTACTAATAAATTATCATGTATCAAGTAATTAGAATATATAACAAATTACAGAAAAAGACAATAGTTTTCAAAATGCGAAAAAAAAAGTTAAATTTTTAGGGCTGTCATGTGTGACAGCCCTTAAGCTATGCGGAGAATTTACGAATCTTTAAGTAAATTCCTCTTTCGTCTGCGATTTTCTGGCAGGCATCAATTTCGTCCTGTGGAAGAACGTCTACGATGGATAACTGTGTATGCGCAATGGATTCCTGTGCAAGAGAAGCGAATTCTAACAGTGCAGGGAATGCATTCTCAAACTGAGGTCTTGTGACTGCCTGATATTTTTCCGCAGTTGGCGCATTCAAGCTGATGGAAACGCTGTCGATTACTTCGGCAAGCTCTGGAACGATATTTCGTTTGTGGTAGAGATTGCAAAGTCCATTGGTATTTAAGCGGATATTCAGACCATATTTTTCTTTTACATATTTTGCAGTAGCAAGCATGGTTTCCAGAGCACAGGTTGGCTCTCCATAGCCACAGAACACAAGCTCGTCATAGCCTGTGAAATCAAAGGCATCAATAGCAGCCTTGATTTCGTTTAAGGTAGGTTCTTTCTCAAACCACATATTCGTGGCATCGCCTACGGTGTCCTTGGTCGTGCGGACACAAAAGGTACAGCTGCAATCGCAGCGGTTGGTAATGTTTGCGTATACTTGATTCTTATAAGTGTATAAAATATCAGCCATGTTTTTTCTCCTATTTGTTTGTCATAATAATATGTATTTTTAGTTGCGGACAGTCCTAACGGGCACTAGGATGCCATCTGATTTGCAAGCTTTGCTTTGATATGTACTTTATCTAAGGCAAGACCAAAGATAATGAAGAATACAGCGCTTCCACCGGACTGAATGACTCCACCGATAGAGCCCAAGAATGCGGATGAGAAGTTGCCAAAGAGGATATACTCTGCAAAAAAGTAACCGGTATGGGAAATCCAATAGGCAATGAAGGTTGCAATTACATTTCTTGGAGTAATAATCCTGGTTGTTTTATTGGTAAAAGGGATGGTAATTAACATCTTAATGATAATGGTTGCCGGTGCCCACATCGGTGCAGTTAAAAGGTCAGCAATTCCACCGCCAATAGCAGCCGCTGCAAGTGCGTAAGGGGTTGGAAGAATGGCAGCTGCGATATAAATCAGGGAATCACCAAAATGGATATACCCTCCATTTGCACCAAATGGGATATGGCAGATGTATGCAGTCATAAGTGCAATCATTGCCGCCATAAGTCCGGTAATCGTAAGGTATTTTACCTTGGTTGTCTGTTTGCTCGTTTGTTTGGTAAGTGTTTGTGTGCTCATAATAGATACTCCTTCTTATTAATAACTATGCCTTTCGCATAAAAGACTTAAGTATTTTTCAAAGTGAACACCATGATTGCGTTCAATATTCTCTCTGGAAGCTTCTTCAATCGCAGGTTGTAAGAAAGTAGTAGCCTTTTTTACAGCATCCTGTATGGAGATTCCCTGTACAAGACAGCCTGCAATGACAGAGGCAAACAGGTCACCGGTGCCGGAAAAGCTCATGCCGGTAAATGGTGTTTCATGATAAAAGGTTTCCTGCTCAGAAAGAGCAAGATTTCCCATATAGGTCTGCTTGTCATCAGAGCGTAATACGCCGGTAACAAGGATGGTCTGTTTCCCTTGGGCTTTTGCAAGCAGCAAACGTCCCATTTCTTCAATTCGTTTTAAATAATCATCCTGACCGGAATGTGCTAACAGCTCTTTGTAATCAGCTCCGGCAAGGAGACAAAGTTCTGTCAGATTTGGAGTTATGACATTTGCTTTTCTTGTTAAGGCTCGCATGCATTCCAGCAATTCATCTGTGAAAATGCGGATTCTTCGTCCGTTATCTCCCATAACGGGGTCTGCAAGATAAAGGGTATCTTTGGTCTGGAATTCATCCAGAAAATGCAGTACATTGTTCATCTGTTCAGCGCTGCCAAGATAGCCGGAATAGATGCCGTCGAAGGTAATATCCATCTTCTTCCATTCGTCTGCAAAGTAATTCATTTTATCGGTATAATCATCACAGTAGTAGCTTGGGAATCCTGTCTGTGCAGAGAGGATAGCAGTCGGTAAGGGACATGCCTGTACACCAAGCACAGAGATAACTGGAATAGCTGCTGTGAGGGAACATTTTCCAAATCCTGATAAATCATTGATGAGAGCGATTTTCTTCATAATCAAGAAACTCCTTGTATGTATGATTCTGAGTTTGTGTTTCACTAACTTGTAAAATACAATACAAAAAAAGTGGTATTTTGAAAATGGACAATTTTATCAATTTTTAAGGGGACAGATAGCAAGTTCATATTATACGTGATGCAGGCATAGGATATAGAAAGCAAGAAGAATAGAGTAACGATCATGCGAAATGTTTATTTGGGAGACAGAGGTGCGTTGGTACAGTACTTACAACTGGCGTTGAACAGAGCGGGAATACAGGTGGCGATTGATGGGGAGTTTGGAAGAGAGACTTGTGAGGGGATTCGGGCTTTTCTGGGAGAACGTGTTGGCTGTTATGCCGATCAGGCGGTTTGGAACCGATTACTCCCCTATTTAAAAGGCTATACAACACATACGATAAAAGCAGGAGATAGCTTGTGGAGTATTGCGCAGAATTATGGAAGTAGTGTGGAAGGGATTCAGACTGCAAACCCGGCATTAGATGCGGAGAATCTTAGAATTGGAAGAAAGATTTATGTACCGTTTTCTTTTTCTCTTGTTTCGGAACAGGTAGACTATACTTCGATTCTGAATGAATTCATCATAGAAGGACTTGCGATTCGATATCCATTTCTGGTGACAGGAAGCATCGGAGAGAGTGTTATGGGAAAGGACATTCCCTATGTACAGATTGGAAGTGGGGAAAAGCAGGTATTTTATAATGCAAGCTTTCATGCCAATGAATGGATTACGACTCCGGTTCTGTTAAAGTTTATCGAGGAATACGCAAGAGCATATGCAGCAAGGCAAAACCTTTATGAAGAAAATGCGCGTCAGCTGTTTACGGATTACAGTCTGTTTCTCGTTCCTATGGTAAATACGGATGGAGTTGATCTTGTGAATGAAGTTCTGAAAAACAGTTCTTATGAAACGAAGGCAAGAATTATTGCAGCGCAGTATCCTGACATTCCCTATCCAAGTGGCTGGAAAGCGAACATTGATGGAATTGATTTGAATCTGCAATTTCCGGCAGGCTGGGAAGAGGCAAAGCGGATAAAAGAAGCGCAAGGCTTTACCTCACCTGCACCGAGAGATTATGTGGGACCGGGTCCTTTAACGGCACCGGAAAGTTTAAGTGTGTATGAATTTACGCTTCGCCATGATTTCAGGCTGATTCTTGCATACCATTCGCAAGGCGAGGTTATTTATTGGAAGTATCTTGATTATGAACCGGAAGGCTCGCGGAGAATTGCGGAATACTTTGGCGAAGTAAGCGGCTATACGGTAGAGGAAACCCCTTATGCATCGGGGCATGCAGGCTACAAGGACTGGTTCATACAGGATTATAACCGTCCAGGCTTTACGATAGAGGTCGGAAGAGGCGAGAATCCACTTCCAATGTCACAGTTTGCCCAGATATATGAGGCGAATCGATACATATTATTAGGTGGAATGACACAGATTTGACAAAGATAGGTATAGCCTTTTTTCAAATCCTGTACTATAATCGATATGAAACGCATTGATAATTTAAGAAAGTGCAGAGGATAAGATTATGAAAAAAGTGTTTATTGATGGTAGTGAGGGTACAACTGGTTTACGTATTTTCGAGAGATTTGAAGGACGTGATGATATTGAAATCTTAAAGATTCCTTCAGAGCTTAGAAAAGACCCTGCTGAAATCAGAAAATATATTAACGCATCAGATATTACGTTTCTTTGTCTTCCGGATGCAGCTGCAAGAGAAGCGGTTGCTATGGTAGAGAATGAGAATACGATTATTATTGATACATCAACCGCACATAGAACCGAAGAGGGATGGGCTTATGGCTATCCTGAACTTTCTAAGGAACATAGAGAAGCAATTAGAAATGGCAAGAGAATCGCAGTTCCTGGCTGTTATGCAACAGGATTTATTACGATTGCTTATGCAATGGTAGCAGGCGGATTATTGCCAAAGGATTATCCTGTATCTGCTTTTGCAGTTTCAGGATATAGCGGTGGCGGTAAGAAGATGATTGCAGAGTACGAGGGCGAGGACAGAATCGCAGAGCTTTCTTCTCCAAGACAGTATGCGCTTGGTCAGACTCATAAGCATTTAAAGGAAATGCAGAAGATTCCGGGACTTGATAAGACCCCTCTTTTCTCCCCAATGGTAGGAGATTATTACAGTGGAATGGTTGTTACCTTACCATTCTATACGGATATGTTAAATGGAAAGCCAACACCACAAAAGGTACATGAATTCTTTACAAAATATTACGAAGGTGAGAAATTCATCAAAGTAATGCCATTTGGCAGCGAAGCTGACGCGAGAGGCTTCATCGGTTCTAATGTTCGTTCCGGCTGGGATGGCATTGAAATCTTTGTTACTGGAAATGAAGACAGAGTAGTGGTTTCTACTCGTTTTGACAATCTTGGTAAGGGTGCATCAGGTGCTGCGGTTCAGTGCTTGAATATCGTACTTGGCTGTGAAGAAGACAAAGGTTTGGTGTTATAATATGAAACTTCCACAGGAGTTTGAAAAGAGAATGCAGGATATGCTGGGTGAAGCGTATCCTGCTTTCCTGCGTAGTTATGAAGA
>CAYUKO010000204.1:0-4997 GCA_964445375.1 uncultured Roseburia sp. | reverse complement strand
TAACTTCTCTGTCTGACTTACCCTTAGGATCGAAGTCAGAACCACCCTTACCACCACCGATAGGAAGTCCTGTTAAGGAGTTCTTGAAAATCTGCTCGAAACCGAGGAACTTGATGATACCTGTGTTTACAGAAGGATGTAATCTTAATCCTCCCTTGTAAGGTCCAATTGCAGAATTGAACTGAATTCTGTAACCTGTATTAACCTGAACCTGTCCCTTATCATCAACCCAAGGAACTCTGAACTTAATCTGTCTTTCTGGCTCTACTAATCTCTCAAGTAAAGCTTCCTTTCTAAACTTCTCTTCGTTCTTTTCGATAACAGGTCTTAAAGAATTTAATACCTCATCTACAGCCTGTAAAAATTCTGGCTCACTAGCGTTCTTCTTCTTAACTAACTCTAACACTTCATCAACGTAAGACATTTTGAAACCTCCTAATAGTTACACTTCTTATCAGTGTATGATTTGCTTTGGAAAATCTTATTCCATGCTAGCACTTTACAGTGCTAAACTTTTTAACAAGTCATATTATAATGTAAAACTTTTTCATGTACAATCAAAAATATGTCGCAAGAAACATTTTGGTACATTTTACTAATTTCTATTATCAAATTTTAACAAATACAAAAACGTTATGTAACACTTTCACGTATTTTATAGCGCATTTTTGTATGTTTTACACGTACACTTCCTTCTTTTTATAAAGTTGCCTTTCGGAAAATAACTTGTATCTGTGTTCCAACTCCCGGTTCACTGACAAGTTCCAGGGCAGCTTCATGTACCACTGCTATGTGTTTTACAATGGCAAGTCCAAGACCGGTTCCACCCGTTTCCTTAGAACGAGACTTATCAACACGATAAAAACGTTCAAAGATTCTCTCCTGATGCTCTTTGGGAATCCCAATTCCCGTATCCTTTACTGCAAGAACAACTCCCCGTTTCCCACGATAAATATTTACTTCAACCGTACCATCCTGTCTATTATAACGGATTGCATTATCACACAGATTATAGACAAGTTCTTCCATCATCTGCTTGTTGGCATATACCATCTGGCTGCTTCCATTTAACAGAATCTTCACATCATGACTTGCTGCATTCACGCTTAACATCTGTACGCAGCTTTCTGCTATCTTATAAAGATCAATATGATCAAATTCCGGCGCTTCCTCTACGGCATCAAGCTCGGAAAGCCGGATAATATCATTGATTAATGTTAATAGTCTATCCGCATTCTGATGAATTGCCCTTGCAAAATTCGTCACATGCTCTGCATCCACCAGATTATTCTCCATAAGCTCTGCATATCCTGAAATAGAAGTCAATGGTGTCTTAAGTTCATGCGAAACATTCGCCGTAAAATCCTGCCTCATAGTAGCACTTTTCATGATATCTTCATGCTGTTTCTGTATTGTTGCCACAAAAGGACGTAATTCTTCATAAATTTCTACTGCTTCCAAATGATCCATATGGGCTGCCACATTTTCAACCGGAGCAACTAAACGATTTGTGATAAATTTAGCAAGCACTGCACACAATACAAACAACAACACAACAATTCCGATTAAAACCGGAATTAATCGGATGAGAAGTCCCCATACATTACTTGCCTGCTTAGACACCCTGACAACCAGATTATCTCCCATACTAACAGCAAAATAGAATCGATTCTCTGACAAAGTATCCGATGTACGAATGGCAAAGCCTTCCCCACTTTTAATTGCCTCCCGAATCTCTTCCCGCCCCGCATGATTATTCATGGTCGATGCTTCTACATAATTATCATAAATTACACTGCCATCTTTCTCTACTACGGTAATTCGCACATCATCTGCAATGGAATCAAAATTCTCCCATGATATATGCTCATTTTCATAGATATCACGCAACAAATATGCATAAGAACGAATTTCCTCTACCACCTGATCCTGAATCATGTCATAAGACACCCATAAAGACAGAAATAAGGTAGCAAGAATCGCAAGCGCTGTAATCAGCATAAAATGTACATTAATTTTCTTTTTCATAAGTATAAAAGCTCCCCTTACTCAATCATATATCCAACATTACGAATTGTTTTGATTCTGTTTCCTGCATCCCCAAGCTTCTGGCGAAGAGTCTTAATATGCATATCAACCGTTCTTGTTTCTCCACTGTAATCCGTTCCCCAGATTCGGTTCATAATACTTTCTCTTGTTAAAACAATACCGATATTTTCTAAGAACATCTTTAACAGCTCATATTCCTTAAAGGTAAGTTCACAATGGCTGTCATTTACATATACTGCGTGCTTCTCATCATCCATAGAAAGACTATCCAGGCTCAAAAGCTTCTTGTCCTCATGTGTACCACTTCTTCTAAGAAGCGCCTTAACTCTTGCAATCAGCTCCATAACACCAAAAGGCTTTGTCAGATAATCATCAGCTCCCATATCCAGTCCTTTTACCTTGTCAATTTCTGTTGTTCTTGCCGTAACCATAATAATCGGTATTTTGGACACTTTTGGCATACTTCTGAGCTTCTGTACAATCTGCAAGCCATCCTCATCCGGAAGCATGACATCGAGAACGGCAAGTGACGGTGCTTTTTCCTCTACTGCTGTAAAAAAATCTTTCGCATTTGAAAAACCCTTTACCTCATAATTACTATTCTTGAGTGCAAAGGTTTCGATTTCTAAAATATCGTTATCATCCTCTACCACGTAAATTAGTGCCATATCGTCTTCCTCCTTAATAAATAAAGAATGTGCAAAGCACATTCTCGCAGAAGCCTTGCTTCTGTTGCGCTTGAAGCGTCGCACTCGCGACATTTTCCACTGCTTCAGCGTGCGCATAAATAAAATGGGCAATGGTTTCAACCATTGCCCATTTATTACCCATTACGGTAAATCATACTTCTTAAGATAGTTCTGGAATCTTAAATCAAACTCGCTACCTTCGCCCTTCTGAAGAGTATCCACATACTCATGCGCATGTGTTTCGTCCTCTTCTAACTGCATTACGCTGATAGCTATATTGGAACAATGGTCTGCAATTCTTTCGTAGTTGTTCGTAACATCAGATAATACAAACCCCATTTCCACCGTACATTTTCCTTTACGAAGACGCTTGGTATGACGCTTCTTCATTTCTTTCTGAATCACATCAATTGCTTCTTCAAATGGCTCTATCTGTCTGGCTGCTACCGTATCTTCCTTTTCAAAGATAGAAACGGATAAGTCAACAATATCACCGACTGCCTTTGAGAAGATATGAAGCTCTTCCAGCGCTTTACTGGAAAAGGTCTGTTCCTTTTTATTCATTTCCTTTGCCGCATCAACAAGGTTCATCGCATGGTCAGATATTCTTTCAAAATCTCCAAGACTATGAAGCAGCATATTCAGCTTTCTGGAATCTTTTGCACTTAAATTCCTGCTGGAAAGCTTTACAAGGTAACCACTAATCTCATCATCGTATTTATCTACCAGATTTTCTTTACGCTCTACTTCCTTAGCAATATCTTTATCGTATTTAAAGAACAATCCCATTGCTTCGTCTAAGGATTCTTTTGTAACCTCTGCCATTTTAACAGCATAGGAATATGCCTGCTCCAACGCAAATGCCGGAGTGCTTAAGAAACGCTCGTCCATTCTGACAAATGCTGCCTGTTCTGCTTCCTGCCTCTCTTCTTCCGCATCCTTCTTGATAATCATCAAAGAAAGCTTCTCTAATACATTTGCAAATGGAAGTAATACAAGAGTTGCTAACACGTTAAAGCTCGTATGAATTACGGCAATACCTGTCTTATTCGCTGCATCACCCAGGAATTCAAAATGAACAAATGCATTGATACTATAGAATACAATCATAAACAGAATTGTACCAATTAAATTAAACAATAAATGAACAACTGCTGCACGCTTTGCATTCTTGGTAGCTCCTGCACTGGACATCATCGCTGTAATACAGGTTCCGATGTTCTGTCCCATAATAATAGGCAGGGCTGCCGCATAACTTACGCTTCCCGTATCACACAATACCTGTAAGATACCAATCGATGCAGATGATGACTGGATAATCGCAGTAAGAACTGCACCTACGATCATACCCAGAATTGGATTCTTAAACATAACAAACAGATTCGCAAATTCCGGAACATCCTTTAATGGCTCTACTGCATTTGACATAGCGTCCATACCATACATCAAAACCGCAAAACCAACAAATATCATACCAAGATCTTTCTTCTTCTCGTCTTTTAAGAACATGATGAAGATAATACCAATCATGGCAAGAATTGGTGAAAATGACATTGGCTTGAGCATCTGAATCAGGAAATTATCACCCTGAATACCTGTTAAGCTCAAAATCCATGAAGTAACTGTCGTACCGATATTGGCACCCATAATGATACCAATCGCCTGCGACAGCTTCATAATACCTGAATTAACAAAACCAACTACCATTACTGTTGTCGCTGATGAAGACTGGATAACAGCTGTCACACCTGCTCCTAACAATACGGCTTTCAAACGATTACTTGTAAGATTCTCTAAAATCTTTTCAAGTCTTCCGCCTGATACCTTTTCAAGCCCTTCGCTCAAAACATGCATTCCGAACAGGAACAATGCCAGTCCGCCTACCATGGACAACAAATCAAAAAAATTCATAATAGGTCTCCTTTGATCTTACGGTTTCCAAAACCGTTCACTTATACTCATATTAAATCGCATTCAACCTAATTATACGATATAATATCAGTTTTGTGTAAAAAATATTACTGATTTTGTGTAAAATCTATGTAAAAAATTGATTGCCTACAACACCTTCGATAAAAACTCCTGCAGACGCTGACTCTTTGGTGCTCCGAAGATGTCCTGCGGTGTTCCTTCTTCTGCAATCACACCTTCATTAATAAACATGACACGGTTGGCAACTTCTCTTGCAAAGCCCATTTCATGAGTAACAACAACCATAGTCATTCCTTCCTGAGCAAGCTCCTTCATAAGCTGTAATAC
>CAYUKO010000203.1:0-5005 GCA_964445375.1 uncultured Roseburia sp. | reverse complement strand
GCTCTTGGTTCTGATGCATTCTTCCCATTCGGTGATAATGTAGAAAGAGCAAAGAGAAGCGGCGTTAAGTATATCGCACAGCCAGGTGGATCTATCCGTGATGATAATGTTATCGAAACATGTAACAAGTACAACATGGCTATGTGCTTCACAGGAATCAGATTATTCCATCACTAATTTGAATTAAGGTTAAAAGAAAACCATAACAGGTTTCCTTCGTTAAGAGAGGAACTTGTTATGGTTTTTTCTGTATTGATGTGGAGTTGTCTGATAGGCATCCTGAAAGCTTCGAAAGAAAGTTCTGGAGCTGCTGAAACCTGCTTCTAATGCGATATCTGTAACTGATTTCGTAGTCGTGGTTAACAGTTTTTCGGCATAGTCCAGTCGTCTTGCAGTAACATACGAAGGAAAAGAGGTATGCAGCTTGTTAGAAAAAATCTGAGACAGATAAAATTTACTAATACCTAATTCTTTTGCAGTACTTTCTAAGGAAACGTTTTCCTGAAAATGTTTATCAAGATAAATCAATATATTTTCACAGATATTTCTGTCAGTGCAGGTATTTCTCTTGCTGAGTTTCAGGAATGAGAAGATATCTGTCAGGAAAATGGTCAAATAACTCTTGGTATAAAGCAGATTAGGTGAAATGTCATTTTGTTCATCAACAATCTTGGTAGTGTCTGACACAACCGGGTGGCTTGGAAGGTCGTTGATATCAGGCATATCTGCGGTCGCAGGCATATTCTTTGACAGAGAAATAAGCCATGATAAGGCGTTTCGTCCGTGCTCTGTCAGATTAGAAGTGTTAAGAACCGGATAATCGGGCAGATATTCCGTAAGGGCAATTCTGAAATCCTGTAAGAAGTCGACATCAAATACCATAAGGAGAACACGACTTGTTTCAGGAGTATTCAGAGAATGAATCTTGTCCGGGAAAGTGACAGAAATGTCACCTTCTTTTAGCGAATAGACCTGTTCCTCCATGCAGATTTCCAATTCGCCGGAAATCACAAACATGATTTCTACCTGTCTGTGAAGATGGGCAGGATAAGTATTGTCATTTGATAAAAAGCTGCTAAAAGATTCTACTCTTGATTGATAAAAGAAATTCATAAATACTCCTTTGAATTGAAAACATATATACCATTATATTAGAAAGAAATGACATTTTTGTAAATAGATATTTGAGATTTTTTGATGTGATATGCAATTTATGGCACAAAATACTAAGATTCTGACTGGAAATGGCATAACCATTATGATACGATTTAAATAATAAAATGGAAAAAGACAAAAGGGGGCATGAGAAATGGTTTTGAATCATAATACATGGATTGCAGATAATGGTGATGGAACTTATACAAATCCTATTCTTTTTACAGATTATTCGGATCCTGATGTATGCAGAGTAGGGGATGATTTCTTTCTGGTTGCATCGAGCTTTTGCAATGCACCGGGATTACCTGTGCTGCACTCTAAGGACTTGGTAAACTGGAAGGTAATCAGCTATGCGATTGAAAAAGTTCCAGGAGAGCAATTTGATAAACCGCTGCATGGTCATGGTGTATGGGCACCTGCAATCCGCTATCACGATGGAGAATTTATTATCTTTTTCCCGATGCCGGATGAAGGAATCTATGTGGTAAAGACGAAAGACCCATGGGGGGAATGGGATAAGCCTACCTGCCTTTTTGCCGGTAAGGGATGGATTGATCCGTGTCCGTTCTGGGATGATGATGGTAAAGCATATATGGTGTCTGCATTTGCAAAGAGCCGGATTGGTTATAAGAGCATTCTGAACCTGTGTGAAATTACACCAGATTGCCTGCATATGATGGATGAAGGAAAACACATTTTTGATGGAAATGTGGAGAATCAGGAGACGATAGAAGGTCCAAAGATGTATAAGAGAAATGGTTATTATTATATTTTTGCTCCGGCGGGCGGCGTAAAGCAGGGGTGGCAGACAGTACTTCGAAGCAGGAATATCTGGGGACCATACGAGCATAGAAACGTGTTGATGCAGAAGGATACCCTTGTAAACGGACCTCATCAGGGGGCGTGGGTAGATACGCAGACAGGAGAGGACTGGTTCCTGCATTTTCAAGACGTATATGCAGCTGGTAGAATTGTTCATTTACAGCCGATGAAATGGATAAATGACTGGCCTGTAATTGGTGAGTTTGAAGAAGGAGAGAAGTCGGGAAAACCTGTAAGAACATGGAAAAAGCCAAATGTGGGAGACGTATATCCAGTTTGCAGTCCGGCAGCAGCGGATGACTTTGAACAAGAAAAACTCGGTTTACAGTGGCAATGGAATGCAAATCCTAAGCCGGACTGGCATTTTATAGATATAGAGAAGAAACAGCTTGTATTAAAAGCGGTGAAAAAAGAAGCAGAAACAATTTCAAATGTGCCAAATCTTTTATTGCAGAAGTGGTTCATGCCAGAATGTAAGGCGGTCACAAAGCTTGATTTATCGAATATGAAAGTGGGTGATACTGCCGGAATGATAAGCCTTGGAGTTACCTTTGGAGCGGTTGTGGTTTCAAAGACTTCGGAGGCGTTTTTTCTGAAACGGATTCATGGAGAACAGCAATTTCCCAAGGAAATGGCAACTGCGGAGGATGAAATAGAAGAGATTAGAGTACTTCCAATAGATACGAGGGAAATCTGGTTCTCTAATACTGTTAAAAAAGTACCACCAACGGAGATGAACTCGGATGGACCATATACGTTTCCGATTCCGGCAGAAGAAATCAGTCTTGGCTTTAGCCTTGACGGAGAGCATTTTGAAGACGTATACTTATATCCAGCTAAAGCAGGGCGCTGGGTAGGTGTAAAGCATGGAGTGTTCTGCTATCATGAAAATGATACCGAAGCAGGCAAAGTGGGAGTTGAGTATTTCCATTATATATAGGATGAGCATTTACGATAAAAGGAGCGCAGAAAATGATACAGGACATTGCTGAAAGATATCATAATGAATATAAGGAACAAAGCCCGAAAGCGGGAGATTATATTATGTTCGTAAATGGACGCAATGTCCTGATCAAGAAAGATTCCGAGGAAATCGAGTATCTTTGCTATGAAGATTTACTAGGAGTCGCAGGAATAGATATGACATTTCGTTATCTGTTTGCCATGGATACAGAGGAAGGAATGAAGCGCTTTTTCCTTGGAGAAACAGATACTTTGCCGGAAGAGTTTTTGATAGATTATGAATATGCGCAACAGAATATATTTCGTGTAAAAATGCCAAAATCCTTGGCATTTTCAGGTGTTACAGCATGTCAGCTTGCAAACTGGTATCAGGCAACAAGATTCTGTGGGAGTTGTGGAAACAGCTTAGAGCATGATAAAAAGGAACGAATGATGCGCTGTCCAAAATGTAACGCGCTGCATTATCCAAAGATATCTCCGGCAGTCATTGTAGCAGTAAGAAATGGTGATAAGCTGCTTATGACAAAGTATGCAGGCCGTGATTATAAGAAATATGCGCTGGTAGCAGGCTTTGCAGAAATTGGAGAAACAATCGAAGAAACGGTGAAACGAGAAGTGATGGAAGAAGCAGGGCTTAAGGTCAAAAATATTCAATATTATAAAAGCCAGCCATGGTCATTTACCGATACACTATTATTTGGATTTTATTGTGAGGTAGATGGTGACGATTCTATTACAATGGATGAAGAAGAGCTTTCCGTAGCAGAGTGGTTGACAAGAGATGAGATTCCAACAGAATATGATGGAATTAGCCTTACCAATGAAATGATTATGCGATTTAAAAATGGAGAGATTTGATGTTACTGAACTGAAATGAAGGGAACAGTAATGATTTGATTAAAGTGTATCAAAAATTTCGAAAATAGTACTTGCCAATTCAGGGATGTTATGGTAATATAGTTTTTGTCGTTAAACATAACATGTTTAAAAGAGTCGCCGGTGTGGCGGAATGGCAGACGCATCAGACTCAAAATCTGACGGGGGCAACCTCGTGCCGGTTCAAGTCCGGCCACCGGCAGTTTTAAGAATTTGCTTCAAATGTTGACTTTATCAACGTTTGGAGCATTTTTTGCAAAATTTTGCATTCAAATTGTGTCTGTGAAATTCCACAATTCCTTTCGTATAGTTTGTGGTGCTTTGCATTATTGATTATAGCATAGGGGTTTTTAGAGGTTGAATGTAAGATATGCAGATACGCAGATACGCTGGGCGGTTTTGAATAGTTAGGGATTTTGGGTACGTTATGAGGACATATTGAGAAAATCGCATACATGGAATATAAATGACATGACGTTTGGAGTGTGATATAATTCTTCTTAACATAAAATTTTAAGGAGCATTCCTGTAATTCAGGAATAACGCCAATTGAATAAAAATGAACCTCAAGGTATGATTGAGTTGCATCTTGGTGGATGTAAACAAAACAATCGAAACCGGAGGTTCAAAATGAATTTAACACAGAATGACAGATTAAATCAAGTAACAGCTGACACTTTAGTTGTAGGAGTTGATATTGGATCACAAGAACATTTCGCCAGAGCCTTTGACTGGAGAGGTTTTGAGTTCAGTAAAAGAGCTTTTAGATTTGGCAATACAAATGTCGGTTTCCTGTCTTTTCTTCGCTGGCTGGAAGAAGTACAGAGTAAAACAGGCATGAAGAAAATAATCGTAGGATGCGAACCTACAGGCTGTTACTGGCTTGGGTTTCAGAAGTTTTTGCAAGACCATGATGTGTTGTTGGTAACAGTAAATCCTTACAGCGTAAAGAAATGCAAGGAACTTGATGATAATAGTCCTGAAAAGAGTGATTTGAAAGATCCTAAGACGATTGCCGGACTGGTAAAAGACGGAAGGTTTTCGACATCCTATCTTCCGACCGGTGTTTATGCTGAAATCCGTGAGGCTTTCGTATGCAGGGAGCAGATCATGAAGCAGCATGTAAGGCTATCAAATCAGATACAGGGATGGCTTCAGAAGTATTTTCCGGAATACTTTGAATGCT
>CAYUKO010000202.1:0-5107 GCA_964445375.1 uncultured Roseburia sp. | reverse complement strand
ATGAGATTATTCTTGTGGATAATGGAAGCTCTAAACAGGAACAGATGTGCATAAAAGATATTATTTCTGAAATAGAAGAGGATTATGATTTGAAATGGGCAGATGATGAGAATCCAATTGCACCTCTTTCTGTTCAATATATTTATCAGAAAGCAGATTTTAACTTTTCAGCCATGTGTAATCTTGGTGCAAAAGCAGCAAAGGGCGAATATCTTCTGTTTTTGAATGATGATATGGAGATTCTTGAGCCTGCCTGGATGCGAAGCATGATGGAACAAGCATCTTTAGAACATGTAGGAGTAGTTGGCGCGAAACTTTATTATCCAAAGGAACAGGAAGAACAGAATACGCCTTATCGAATCCAACATGTAGGAATTACCAATATGGGCATTGGTCCGGCACATAAACTGGCAGGTATGGAGGATCAAGGGGATTTATATCATGGTCATAATCTTTTTACGTATAATGTGCTTGCCGTTACTGCGGCTTGCCTTATGGTGAAGAAAGAACGTTTCTGGCAGGCAAAAGGGTTTGATGAAATGCTTGCAGTAGCATACAATGACGTTGAACTTTGTTTTAAGTTATATGAATTGGGATATTATAATGTGCAGAGAAATGATGTTATTTTATTACATCATGAGTCATTAAGCAGAGGACATGATACAAGTCCTGAGAAGGCAGCCAGACTGGAACGGGAAAAACAAGTATTATATGAAAAACATCCCAAATTAGTAGCAAGAGATCCTTTTTACAGTGAGCATCTGGTACAGTGGAAGAAGGATGTAGCATATAGCTGTAATTATCTATATCCGTATGATAAGGTAATGGAGCCGGAATTTTTAAATAAGGAAAGTGTAGGAAAACTTCCTAAAGAGCATCAAAATAAGTTCATTCGTAAACTTACAGGGGAAAATCTGTCCATGCTCCAGATAGACAGAGCAGAAGTATCAGAAATCGAAGGAACTCTTTTGATTCAGGGCTGGTTTGTTATGCGGGAACGTGATAATGCAAGAATAGAAAAACGACTGCTATTAAAAAACGTAGCGGGTGATGAAATATATCAACTTGCTATCTATCCCCAGCTGCGATATGATGTAGAGGCTCTATTCCATAAGGAAGAGAAACAGGGAAGAAGAATTACTAGAAATGTTGCATTAGCTGGTATACAGGTTATTGTGAAGAAGAATACGTTAACAAAGGGAAAGTATATGGTAGGAATTCTTACGGATGAAAAAAGTGAAAAAAAACGTTTAGGTACGAAAAAGATATGCTGGAAGCAGGAGTGCATGGTAGAGATTGTTTGATGCGTGATTGTTTTTGGCAAAAGGAGGAAGTATGGAAAAGCAATGGAATACTCCGGAAGAGGAGGCAGCATTTTATAAAGAAGCTTATGAGCAGGAAAAGGCCAGAGCAGCATCGCTTGCAGGAAGACTTGCTGATGCAAAGAATGAAGCAGATAGTCTTCAGTTCCAATTAGACAGAATTAAGACCAGTCCGGTATGGAAGGCATCTAAGCCGCTTCGTGCCGGTATGCATTGGGGGCTTCGTAATTACAGACGCGTCAGAAATCTTGGCGGCCCTAAGGATATCGCAAGAAAGCTTCGCCAGAAGAAAATAGAACAGGAAGCGAAGAAGCTTCATGGAACAGCAAGCTTTCCTGGCCCGGAAGAGGCGCAGAGACAAAAGGAAACGAAATTTGACCGCATGGTAAAGATTAGTATTCTTGTGCCTTTGTACAATACTCCGATGAATTTCTTAAATGAAATGATAGATTCTGTCAGAAATCAGACTTATCAGAACTGGGAGCTATGTCTTGCGGATGGTTCCGATGCCGAGCACACGGAGGTTGGTGCTCGTTGCAAGGAATATGCGGCAATGGATAACCGAATTGTGTACCATAAGCTTGCTAAGAATGAAGGAATTGCAGGAAACACGAATGAGTGCTATAAACTTGCAACCGGTGAGTATATTGGATTGTTTGATCATGATGATGTGTTGCATCCGTCGGTATTATATGAATATGTAAAGGTGATTAATGAACAGGGTGCAGATTATATTTATTGTGATGAGACTACTTTTAAGGGTGACAGCATCGATAATATGATAACCCTTCATTTTAAACCGGACTTTTCTGTTGATAACTTAAGAGCTAATAACTATATCTGTCATTTTAGTGTGTTTGCAAGAGAATTATTAGAGGGAACTGAATTATTCCGAAGTGGATTTGACGGAAGCCAGGATCATGATATGATTCTTCGATTAACTTCAAATGCCAAGAAGATTGTGCACGTTCCAAAACTTATGTATTATTGGCGTTCTCATAAGGCAAGCGTTGCCAGTGATATCAGTGCGAAGCCTTATGCGATTGCAGCGGCAAAGGGTGCAGTAGCCGATCATCTGACCAGAAGCGGTTTTAAGAACTTTGAGATTAAGAGTACCAGAGCATTTGAAACAATTTTTGAAATCAAATATGAGATTTTAAAAGAAGACAAGATTTCGATTTTAATTCCGAATAAGGATCATGTAGATGATTTGAGAAGATGCCTGGATTCCATTAAAGAACGTTCTACCTATGATAATTATGAGATTATTGTGATTGAGAACAACAGTACAGAGGATGCTACCTTTGCTTATTATAAAACACTTGAAAGTCAGGAGAAAATCAAGGTTGTTACCTATGAAGGTGAATTCAATTACTCCAAAATCAATAACTTTGGAGCAAAGCATGCAACGGGTGAATATTTACTGTTGCTGAATAATGACACTCAGGTTATCACGATGAACTGGTTGGAAGCCATGCTTATGTATGCACAGCGTTCTGATATTGGAGCTGTTGGAGCAAAGCTTTATTATGGAGATCATACCATTCAGCATGCAGGCATTGTGCTTGGCCTTGGAGCACATAGAACCGCAGGGCATACACATTATAAGATCAATCATGATAATCTTGGCTATATGGGAAGACTTTGCTATGCACAGAATGTTTCTGCGGTTACAGGAGCATGTCTGATGGTTCGACGCAGTCTTTTTGAAGAGCTTGGAGGTCTTGATGAATCCTTTAAGATTGCATTAAATGATGTCGATTTCTGTCTTCGACTTCGTGATAAGGGCTATCTAAATGTCTTTACCCCTTTTGCAGAACTGTATCATTTTGAATCAGCATCACGCGGAATTGATATTGAGGATGAGGCAAAAGCAAAACGTTATGAGGAAGAAGCAGAGCATTTTAGGACGAAGTGGAAAGCTGTCCTTGAAAAGGGAGATCCTTATTATAATCCTAATTTCTCACTTGATTATAGTGATTATTCTTTAAGAACGAAGCTTGATTAGTTGGAAACAGGGCAATTTTTAGGCTTTTTCAAAAAAGTTTTGGCTAAATTTAGCTAAAAACACATAAATCCTTGAAATATTAATCTTTTTTTGGTTTAATGATAATGTCATAGGAATAGAACTATGAGAGAGATAAATTGGAGGTAAAAGAAATGAGTTACATGGATGAATTTAACTTCTGGTTGAATGATGATTATTTTGACCAGGCAACCAAAGACGAACTCCTTGCAATTCGCAACAATGAGGGAGAAATCGAAGACCGTTTTTATAGAGAATTAGAGTTTGGTACAGGTGGACTTCGAGGCGTAATTGGCGCAGGAACCAACCGTATGAATATTTATACTGTAAGAAAGGCATCTCAGGGACTTGCTAATTATATTATTAAGGCAAACGGACAGAAGAGAGGTATTGCAATCGCATACGATTCTCGTTTTATGTCTCCTGAATTTGCAGATGAAGCAGCACTTTGTATGGCAGCAAATGGAATCAAGGCATATGTTTTTGAATCCTTAAGACCAACACCAGAACTTTCTTTTGCATTAAGAACATTAGGATGTATTTCCGGTATTGTTATTACAGCAAGCCATAATCCACCAGAATATAACGGATACAAGGTATATTGGGAGGACGGCGCTCAGATTACAGCACCAAAGGATAAGGAAATTATCGGTGAAGTTCAGGCTGTTACAGATTATCATACTGTTAAGACTATGGATAAGCAGGAAGCTATCAACGCTGGTCTTTATGAAGTAATCGGCAAGGAAATTGATGACAAGTATATGGAAGAATTAAAGAAACAGATTATTCATCCGGAAGTAATCAAAGAAGTTGCTGATGATATTAAGATTGTATATACACCATTATGCGGAACAGGTAATAAGCCTGTAAGAAGAATTCTTTCTGAGCTTGGTTTCAAGAATGTATACGTTGTACCGGAACAGGAGAATCCAGATCCTAAGTTTACAACTCTTGAGTATCCAAACCCGGAAGATCCAAAGGCCTTTACATATGCATTAAAGCTTGCTAAGGAGAAGAATGCAGATATCGTTCTTGCAACAGACCCAGATGCAGACAGACTTGGTATTTATGCATTAGATACAAAGAGTGGAGAATATAAGGCATTTACAGGAAATATGTCAGGTATGTTAATTGCTGAATATATCTTAAGAGAGAGAACAGCAACAGGTACTATGCCAGTAAATCCTGCACTTGTTACAACTATCGTAACAACAAACATGACAGCTCCTATTTCTAAGGAATATAATGTTAAGTTAATCGAAGTATTAACAGGATTCAAGTTCATTGGCGAGCAGATTAAGTTCTTTGAACAGACTGGTTCTAACAACTATGTATTTGGTCTGGAAGAAAGCTATGGCTGTCTTGCAGGTACTCACTCAAGAGATAAGGACGCCGTTGTTGCAGTTATGTGTCTGTGTGAAGTTGCAGCATGGTGCAAGAAGAACGGTCAGACTCTCTATGACATGATGCTTGAAGTATATGAAAAGTACGGATACTACAAGGAAACTCAGTACGCTATCACATTAAAGGGTATTGACGGATCTAAGCAGATCGCAGCAATCATGGACAAGTTAAGAAACAATCCACCTAAGAAATTTGGTGATTTAGATGTAGTAAGAGTTCGTGATTATGACAATAATAAGATTGTAGAACTTGAAACAGGCAAAGAATATGAAACAGGCTTACCAAAGTCAAATGTATTATACTTTGACCTGACCAATGATTCATGGTGTTGTGCAAGACCTTCCGGAACAGAACC
>CAYUKO010000201.1:0-5110 GCA_964445375.1 uncultured Roseburia sp. | reverse complement strand
AAAGGATTTGTTCTCTGAATATTCATCGAAGGAGTTCCTTTGAACTCTTTTCTCAATAGAATTTTCAGGGTTGCATTACTGTTTATTTGTCAATGTTCATTCTTTTTCTTTGTTGCTTTCTTGTCAGACGCAACTCTGATAGATTATCATAAGTTGTTATATCTTGTCAAGAACTTTTTTAACTTTTTCATTTTCTTGTTTTAAGAAGATGAAGTAGTTGTTTGCCGCTTTATTGGTTTGCCTCAGCGACGAAACTTATCTTACCACTACGTTTTCCATCTGTCAACTACAAATTTTATTTTCTTTTTAATTTTTTTCCTGCTTCTTTTTTTGTGAATTTCTTATGTCATCTTTTGGCTAAGTATATATGCTCCCACTTCCACGGTACAGATTGTTATCAACGCTTTACATAACCATGGTATAACCTTTATGGGTACCGACAAGAAACGCGTATCCCATAAGAACAATCCTGCCACCACAATCATGAGTAAACCGATATTATTTAATACCGTTGACCATCGGTTGGCTTTTGCTTCTTCTATCATATCCAACACAAAAACTATAATAAAAGAAACTATGCTTACCAACAAAAGCAATAAAAACATGATTCCGAAAAATTCCGGAATCACAATAATTTCTTTCCTTTGAAAATTGGTGTAGGTTATAAATACTGCCAAAAGCATTACACAGATCATAAAGCATGTTTTACTTATCGCAAATAGCTTTTTCTTCATTTATAGTTATCTTTCTACTTACTTCTATATTTACGCTCCCTAATATTTATGGTAAACTCTGTCCTTTTATTATCCTGGTACAATCTTAAATATGCTTAAGTAACATAACCAAGCCATTTGTCCTGTACAAAATGGATAGAAACGCACTTTCATTTACCTGCTCCATAATCCAGTCCTGTATGCCGAGCGGATTCATGACTCCAACAAAAATAAATACAAGCCAGATAAAAACAACTACTTCTGCTAAACCTATCAAAATTCCTGCGATTTTATCCAGACTATGTATTACAGGAAGCCTGCTTACCAATTTACAGGAATCAAGAATAAGCTTTCCAATTTTGTGAAAAATATTCAAAATCATCAAAAGAATCAGTGCCATTAACACGTTTACATAACTTTTCTGCAAGAAATTCCCTATGCCTTTTGCTAATACCACTAATACCACAATTCCTAAAAGAGAGGTCAGCAAACGCATGACACTCTCTACCAAACCTCTTTTAAAACCTTTTATAGCACCTATTAACATAGACACTACTACTACAATCCATAAAATATTAATGCTCATACTTTTCCCTACTGTAATTCTATCATCTGTATGCTGTCACTGGTTACTACTGTATAACGTGCTATATTGCCCATGGGAATGACACATTCGATTCTTTCCTTGAAAACGCCTTCATATTTCTGTTTACCTTCCCAATCAAAAATCACACATTCTTCATCGTTATAAATGATGATACCTTCTGAGCGAAACAGAATCTCTTTATATTCCTGATTAAAATCTATCGTCTGCTTCTTGTTACCTGAAGTATCATATATTTGCATCGTATAAGTTGTTTCGCCTGTCATGTTATAAAAGACAAGCCCCACATGATTTTCATTATAAAAGACACTTTGTATCTCATCATCAATCATGATATTTGCGATATTTTCCGGTTTCTGTCTTCCCTGATAAAACATGAGGCGGTTATCTGCAACCGCAAAAGATGTCTCACTGTTCATAAATTCAATAATTGGAACAACCGCATTGGCATAACCGTAGCCACCAACCAGATTATCTGTATAATTCTGCCCAACAGAGGAAAAATTATAAAATCCTATACTGGTCGACATCTCGCCATTTTCTGCTTTCAAATACGATACCGCCACCTGCTTACCATCATCCGATATGGCAATTGCCAATGGATAGCCGGACTTACTCATAGTTGTCTTAAAATAAGCCAGCTGTTCCCCTGACACATTATACAGATTTATGACGGTTACATTAGAATCATCAAGAACCGCTGCCACAACACCATTTTTTGCCACGCAGAAATCACGAATCGGTGTCGTGGTATCAATGGTTCCCATAATTTCCTCACTATTAGAAACATAGATGGTTCTTCCATTATAATCACCGACTGCGACTACATTCTGACAGATTCTTACCATTGGATTCTGCATTTCATAGGTCTGATTCCATATTACCTTTCCACGACTGTCCGTACAGCTCATACCATCTTTACTGTAAGAAAAAAGTGTACCATTCAAGCTCATGCAATGTGCCTCGGATGACTTTGTCCACTCATACTGCTGCAACACTTCATAATCTGTATATATGGTATTTTTCCAATCAAAATATGCGTATAATGCAATGGCTGCAATCACAGCCAAGACTGCACATATTTTGTAAAAAGTCAACACTCTGTGCCTTGCAATACGGCTATTCAAGGAGCCTTTTTCCTTATCCGCACTTTTCTCTTCTTTTCCTACAAGGAACTGATTCCTCTTGAAGTCCTTTATATCTGCCATAATTATCCCCGTTATGAATATCTTATCTACATACAAGAATTCGTCGTGCAAATTACTTATGTCTCTTTTGCACTTCTCATTGTCAACGTGAACAGTATAACATTTTTCTTAGGGAAGTAAAAGTGTTTGACCACAAAGAATACTGTTGGGGTCCGTAATTCCATTTTGGGTACAGACTTCTTCTACTCTGTCACAATTCCCGTATACACTAATACAAATACTGCGAAGCGTATCTCCCTGCTGGACTACATAATATTGTGGGACACTTGTTGTTTCTACTGTTTCTATACTTTGCACCGGTTGTTCTGACACTTCTGTCATACTTTGCATGGTTTCTGGCACTTCCTCTGTCTGCTGTTCCACCAAAGCCGCCTCTGTAGCTAGAGTGCTTTCTATCGTTTCTGCTATTTCAGTAGAAGAACTCTCTATAGACTTACTTTCATCAGACGAATTGTCTCCAGAAGTCTCCTCTGGCATTGTTTCTATAATTTCTGTTTGAAATACCTCTGCATTTTCCTGTTTTTCTTCCTCTAATGATGTAGAAAAAAGAGAAGACGCCTCCACAAAATTACCATTTTCCGACATATTTGTCATTATGTATGCCAGCTTGTCCTCCATATCTTTCATCTTTTGATAGTTGTTCATACACAGAATGCCATAAACCATGATGCATACAACAAATCCTAGACTCAAAATATTCATAACATTCCACATAAAGCTTACTCTTACTTCTTCTTTATTCTGAGCCTGCGCTATTCTTCCATATTTTACGGCACCATCAAATTCACTTTTGTTTCGATATTCTCTATGCTCCAGATTCCATTCAATCAGGTAGTTCTGCATCTCTTCGTTCTGATCATAATAAATATAGAAATTCTTTAAGACAATATTTCTCACTCCCTCTTTTATGATTTCCATATTCATTTCGGATACACCATCGCTATGTATGACTGCTGTCCCCAGAAAGCTTCCTTGTGGGAAATACTGTGCTCCTATTTTCTCTGGTATATCACGTCTGTTATTATGTTCATAGGCTCCCGATACAATTAGAAAATGTCTTCCATCCTCATCAAATTCATACCCATATAAAAATACCTCACAGCCATTTTCTTCCTCATCACTTTTTACCAATTTCTTAATAAAAGTATGTACATAATCCTCCAAATATAATACGTTCATACCTGTTGGAGTTCCTACTGCTCTTGCATTTACCGGAATCTCTTTTCTTTCGAGCTGCTGCCTGTCCATATTCCACCACGCCTTTCTGCTTGTTCGCCTATCCTGATTCTTGACCATAATATAGCACGCAAAGTCCGCAGAATTTGTCGAAGCAGCGTAAGACGCAAAAAAAGAGGGAGAAAATCCCTCTATTCCAGTCCGCTGCGTCTGTAAGCATATGCAAATAACAATACAGCAATCATCATATTGACTAAAATAACACCAACCGGCTCTGCTCCAAGTTCTATGGAATCTAATTGACTAATTAAGGAATGTATCTGCTGTGAATATGTAATTCTTGCAACCTTTTCAATTCCGTCATTGAACATAGATAACATTGGAAAAAAGGAAAACACCAGCATAACCGGAACGGTAATCGAAGTAGCCATCATCTGTGTTCTGCTCCATGTTCCGATTGCAGCGCCAATCAGCGTAGACACCAGAATTCCGATTCCCATAATCAAGACAAATCTACCGTATGTACTTCCTATATAACCGCCTGCAAAACCAATTACGCATGCCCCAAGCATACAGATACACCAGATATAGCAGCCGACACCGATTACATACTCTGCCGGTCTGACATTTGACATTAACAATGCGCGAAGTGTATTTTTCTCTTTTTCCTCCGAAATGATGGAAGCCATACTGGTAAGTGGTGCCATTCCAACATACATGACGCCAAACAGATTCGTAAAGAAATGCTCCGGCATGCCTTCTATCGTAATTGTCTTCTCCATAATGAGTGTCAATACCGGAAACATGACAAACTGTATTAAAATCTCTTTATTTTTAAAGGTATCCTTTATCTGCTTCCATAAAATTGCTATGATATGTTTCATACTTATTCAAAGCTCCTTCCTGTTAATTCCATGAATACGGTTTCCAGATTCGGTTCTGTCGAGTGTATGGTTTCTATTACTTCCTGCTCCCAGTACTGATTCAAGGTTTCTATACTTGATTTATCATGAGAAAGCTCCAAATCCATACCGTTATATAAATGAACCATGATTCGTTTCTGATGATTATATCTTCTGCAAATCTCCTTCGGCTCTCCATATTCTACGATTCTGCCATCATTAAGTAATGCGATGTGATTACACAGCTTCTCTGCTTCTGCCATATTGTGTGTGGTAAGGAAGATGGTTACTCCTTTTTTCTGCTCCTGTAAAATGACTTCATGAATTTCTTTCGTAGTTGCCGGGTCTAAACCACTTGTAGGCTCATCCAAAAAGAGAATATCAGGTTCTCCCATCAATACTCTTGCAAGAAGCAAACGACTTCTCATTCCCTTTGATAAATTGCTTACTACCGTTTTCTTTGCCTCTAATAATCCTACTCTTTCCAAAGCTTCTGTAATCTTTCGT
>CAYUKO010000200.1:0-5118 GCA_964445375.1 uncultured Roseburia sp. | reverse complement strand
CAATATGCCATCCCGGATATCCAACGCCCCATGGGCTGTCCCATTTTAATTCCTGGTCGTCGAACTTAGACTTGGTAAACCAAAGAACGAAATCGCTCTTATTCTTCTTATTCTCATCCTCATCTACATCATCTCTTACACCAACGAGAAGCTCCTTCTCGCTCTGGCTGGAGAATACATAGTAATCTTCCAATTTTGAAGTATCGAAATAGATATTTCCGCCGCTTTCATATGCATAGCCTTTTTCAAGAAGGACTTCAATCATATGAATAAACTCTGATATACAGTTTGTTGCAGGCTCTACAACATCCGGTGTCTTGATATTAAGCTTTCCACAGTCTGAGAAAAAGGCATCTGTATAGAACTTTGCAATTTCCATAACGGTCTTATGCTCTCTCTTTGCGCCCTTAAGCATCTTATCTTCACCAGTATCTGCATCACTGGATAAATGTCCTACGTCTGTGATATTCATGACACGCTTTACATCATAACCAACATAACGCAAAGTCTTCTCAAGAATATCCTCCATGATGTAGCTTCTCAAATTACCGATATGTGCAAAATGATAAACAGTAGGTCCGCATGTATACATAGCAACCTTTCCATCTTCATTTGGAATGAACTGTTCCACTTTTCTTGTTAATGTGTTATAAAATGATAACTTGTTTTCCATACTATATTCTATCTACCTTTCTGTTTCTCTTTTATAGCTTTTTGCTTGCTATTTTTATTACTGTTTTTTATTTCGCTTTCGGGATTACTCTTTTGTATCCTGTAAAGTGGTGCTTTTTGCCTGCTCCATATCTTTTCTCAATAATTTTATTTCCTGCTCCAGCTCTAAGATACGATTGGTCATCTGAGAATTAGCATACTGCAATTGTCTGATGTCCTGATTTACCGGGTCTGGTAAATCAACCTGATTCATATCCTCACGTACTAACTTCTGATTATTACGTTTTACAATTCTTCCCGGAACACCTACAACCGTACAGTTAGGAGGAACTTCTTCTATCACAACACTTCCGGCTCCAATCTTTGAATTCTCTCCTACTGTAAAGGAACCAATTATTTTTGCCCCGGCACTAATCATGACATTATCACCAATCGTCGGATGACGTTTACCATGCTCTTTACCAGTACCACCAAGTGTTACGCCTTGATACAATGTTACATTGTTACCAACAACGGCTGTTTCTCCTATAATAACACCATTTCCATGGTCAATAAAGAAGTTTTCGCCAATCTGTGCCCCCGGATGAATCTCAATTCCTGTTTTTCTCACTGCACGCTGAGATATCCATCTAGCCAGAAAATAATGCTCTTTCAAATAAAGCTTATGTGCAATACGATAATGAAGCATTACCTTAAAGCTTGGATAAAGAAAGACCTCCATATCAGAATGGATTGCCGGGTCTCTTTCGCGAATTACCTTTATTTCATTTTGAATGCTTTTCATCCATCCCATTTTATGCCTCCCTAATATCAATAAGCACACTTCTTCAGCCTTGCCATTCATAAGTTGTCATATTCTACAAATTCAACAAAAATATTCGTTATTTCCGACAACTTATTTCATGCCGGGCGTCTGCCCTATAGAAATGATTGTACAATCTGCCCTTTGTGAGCAAGCTCCCACGGTCATATTGCTCAATCATTTCTGCACGGCTGAACTGTTACGCAAAAAGCGGATAAACTCATCTTAAGAGACGAATTTATCCGCGGTTCCACTCTACTAAAGGACTACTGTCCAACACTCTGGCACTTAACGCGTGCAAAACGTATCCCGCTACCCATATATATCACGCTCACGGTATCAGCTCCCGGATGCACTTGGGTAATCTTCTTTCCAGAAAATGCTCTCAGCCGGTGACATTTTCTCTCTGTTTGGTTTCCGATTACTTACTCTTCCGTTCCAAGCCTTTATCTTACAGGGCTTTTGCCCTACTTTTTCTCGTCACAATATAGAATATGCAATTTCCTCGATTTTGTCAACCGTTTTGCCAATTCCAATTTCTTCAACGTATATCCATATCCGGATTACTTTCCTTCCAGACTGACTGCTGTATTCAAGGCAATTTCCATCATTTGTGTAAAGGAAGTCTGTCTTTCTTCTGCAGTTGTCACTTCTCCTGTAATCATATGGTCGGATACCGTAAGAATTGCTAATGCGTTCTTACCAGCTCTTGCTGCATTCATATATAATCCAGCTGCTTCCATTTCCACACAAAGAACGCCCATCTTCTTCCAGCCTTCATTTGCTGCTGTTCCATTATCTGTATAGAAGCTGTCGGAAGATAATACATTACCTACATGATAGGTTGCATTCAGTTTTTCTGCCTGTACAATTGCCTCTTTTAATAAAGGATAACTTGCAATCGGTGCAAAAGTTCCTGCAAGGTCATACTGACTTGCATAATTGGAATTAGTACAAGCCCCCATTCCAAATACGATATCTCTTACCTTCACCTGCTCCTGTAAAGCTCCTGTGGAACCAACACGAATAATATTGTCCACACCAAAGAAATTATAAAGCTCATAAGAATAGATTCCGATGGTTGGCATTCCCATTCCACTTGCCATTACGCTTACCTTAACACCTTTGTATGTACCGGTGTATCCCTGAATGCCTCTGACATTGTTGATAAGCTGTGCATTTTCAAGATAATTCTCTGCAATAAATTTGGAACGAAGCGGATCTCCCGGCATCAATACGGTCTTACCAAAAGCATCAGCCTCTGCATTAATATGTGGTGTTGTAATCATTGACATAGTTTTACCCCTTTCTGCTCATTATCCTACACAATTTTCCTCTCTTACTCTTCTATATTACGGCATCCCGGACATCCTTCGCAACCTTTTCTTGCCGCATCCTCTGAATAAAGCTCTCTTGGAGAAGTTAACATACAGATTGCCTGTGAAGAAATTCCTTTTCCTTCTCCTGTAAATCCAAGACCTTCCTCCGTTGTTGCCTTAACATTAACCTGTGAAATATCAATCTTAAGTGCATCTGCAATATTCTTACGCATCGTATCAATATAAGGACGCATCTTTGGCGCCTGCGCAATAATGGTTGCATCAATGTTTTCAATCAAAAACATATTCTCTTCCAGTAATGCTCCAACCTTTTCTAATAAGAGAATACTTGAAATTCCCTTATATGCTGGATCTGAATCTGGAAAATGCTTTCCAATGTCACCAAGTGCTGCCGCTCCAAGTAAAGCATCCATAATAGCATGCAGTAATACATCTGCATCCGAATGTCCTAATAAACCAAGGTCATACGGAATTTCAACTCCACCCATAATTAACGGTCTGTCTTCTACTAGTCTGTGAACGTCATATCCCATTCCGATTCTCATAGCTTTTTCTCCTTTCTTTCAAAAGCACGAAACAACGTGAAAGGCTTCCTCACGTTGTTCCATTATTCTGCTTCCCTTTGGACAGTACAACTTATAAAGGTTTTACCAAGCGGTCAAATCCCTCTAATAATTCCAGTACAATATTGTATAATTTATCACAATCGCCCTCTCTTACGCCTTCTACATTTAATGGCATCTGAGGATCGTGAAGTGACATACGAAGTAATAACCAGCCCTTTACTTCCTCTGTATCAAAAGTGATTCTTACGCCTTCATAAGAATTTGGAGCCACATGATATCCTTTTGCTTTTGCTCTTTCCTCAAAGGTCTTTAAAGCATTCTGACCATATGGTTTAAAATCTTCTCCTTCTATCTTGAAACGATATTCTTTTTCTTCAAATCCCTTTTCAAGTGTTTCAATAAAAGAAGCAAGTGCCTTTCCTTCTTTTGCAGCCTTTGCTAATGCAATTAGAAGCTTTACAGCCATATAAGCACCATCATCCAAGAAGTAATTCTCACTTAATGCGCCATGGCCTGATGTTTCAATGGCAAGTGGAGAAACAATTCCTTCTTGATTCAAACGAATGGACTCATTAATAACATTCTTATATCCACGCATATATCTATGCTGCTTCATGCCAATGCTTTCAATAAATCTGGTAAGTCTGTCACTGGTAACAGAATCCGTAACAATCGTTCCACCCGGATAATCCTTAGCAATAATTGCTGTCATCATTGCGATGATTGCATCTCTATTTACTTCTTCTCCATTTGGAAGAACTGCTGACATTCTGTCTACATCGGTGTCAAAAATAATACCTAAATCAGCTTTATTCTTTAATACCGCACTCTTGATTGCTTCCATTGCCTGCTTATTCTCAGGATTTGGAATATGATTTGGGAAGTGTCCATCCGGTTCAAGGAACTGGCTTCCTGAAGTATCTGCACCAAGTGGCTTCAAAACCTTCTCAACAAAGAAACCGCCTGCGCCATTTCCAGTATCAACAACTACATGTAAACCTTCTAATGGCTTCTCATAATTGTCTGCCTGGATACTCTTTCTTATCTTATCCTGTAAGAAGTTACAATATACGGAAATGCTATCTACCTTCTCTACTCCAGCTAAATCGGCTTCGGTATAACTCAATTCTGATGCGATCTCTAATACCTTGGTAATATCATCATGCTCTAAGCCACCGTCTCTGTCAAAGAACTTGTAGCCATTTCTATTAAATGGAAGATGGCTTGCGGTAATCATAATGGAACCATCAAATGCAAATTCATCAAATACGGTTGTCATGAACATGGATGGTGTTGAAACCAATCCACAATAGTACACCTTAGCTCCCTGTGCTACCATTCCCATAGCAGCAGCCTGGTACAAACTGTCAGCTGTAATTCTGGAATCATGACCAATTCCAATTCTAAGTTCTGTAATGTCTTTATTCTTCTTAGCAGCAAGCCACTTTGCAAAAGCACCACCGATTAAATTGCCTGCCTCCGGTGTTAAATTAACAGCCTCTCCGGCAACACCTTCACATGCAATACCTCTGATATCGCTTCCATTTTGTAACTTCATTAAATTCTGCATAATTATCCTCCAAAATTTCCTTTTGTTCCCATGAGTTTTATCCTCACTCCGTCATGTTACCATACTTAACCATGAATGACAACGTTTCCTTAACGGTAAAAATTATTAAAAACATGTATCTGTTCAGAACCCCTTCTGGCTCAATGACCAGTTGTTGTGTAAAACAGA
>CAYUKO010000199.1:0-5131 GCA_964445375.1 uncultured Roseburia sp. | reverse complement strand
CTCTTTTATAGACAAAAACTGAATTTAATTGTAAAATATCTATAAGTAATTGCGCAGAAACATTATATACAATAGAAAAAGGAGTCACCCCACTATGGATTATTTTTCAAAAGAAGAAGCGGATGTAATTGGTGAAATATCCAATATTTCCATTGGTTCTTCTGCTACTGCCCTTAACATGATGTTAGGACAGCCGGTAACCATTACTACTCCTGTTGTTTCCCTTGTGCACAGAGATGAGATTCTCAATGATTATGAGAAATCCTGTGTTATTGTCAGAGTACAGTATATTCAGGGACTTTATGGCAGTAATGTCCTTGTTCTCAAGGATGAGGATGCCAAAGTCATCACGGATTTAATGATGGGTAATGATGGTAAAGGCATTTATGCATCCAGTGAAATCACCGATTTACACTTAAGTGCAGTTTCAGAAGCAATGAATCAAATGACAGCCAGTTCAGCTACCGCAATGAGCAAAATGTTTGACCACAAAATCGACATCTCACCACCACAGGTTCAGTCAGTCATTATTAAGGATTATCGTTTTCCTGACGATATACCTGACGATTTGTTCGTGAAGATTAATTTCAGAATGAGAATCGGTAAATTAATCGATAGTACAATCATGCAGTTGTACCCATTCGATTTAGCAAATTCCATTTACAAATTATTCCAGAGGAGGAAGTAAAAATATGGCAAAAAATATTTTAATTGTCGATGATGCGGCTTTTATGAGAATGATGATTAAGGATATCTTAACCAAAAACGGATATAACATCGCTGCTGAAGCTGAAAATGGTAAGATTGCAGTTGATAAATATAACGAAGTGAAGCCAGACCTTGTATTGATGGATATTACCATGCCTGAAATGGATGGAATCCAGGCATTAAAAGCAATCAAGGGTAATGATCCAAATGCAAATATCATTATGTGTTCTGCTATGGGTCAGCAGGCAATGGTTATCGAAGCAATCCAGTCCGGTGCAAAGGACTTTATCGTTAAGCCATTCCAGGCAGAACGAGTTTTGGAAGCCGTTAAGAAGGTTGTTGGATAATATTTGATATGAAAATTAAGGTTCAGTCGATTTTGACTGAACCTTTTTTATTCCTTAGCTTCTCTTCATAAATTCAATATTGCACTTCGGGCATCTTACCATAATCTTTCCTTTTCCTCTTGGAATACGGATCTTCTGGCGGCAGCCCGGACATTTATAGATATGATACTGCTTTCTCTGCTGCATATCTCTTTTCAACTTTTCAAAACCGCTCACATTACCATACGTATGATAGCTTGTGCCATTTTTGTGGAACAACTGATACCATTTTGCTCTGCACTTATATCTGGCATTCAAGAATTTCTGATTTTCCTGTTGTCTTTTTCCATAATCACGACTTAACATTCTGTAATAAATCACAATAAAGATTGCCCAGAATACCAGTGTCAGAACATACCATTTCGTAATCATTTCCAAAATTAATACAACAAGAGAAGCTCCTGTCAGAAATCTGCTTAATTCATCTACTCCATATCTTCCTTGCATAAATCTTGCCATTTTTTCCCGCATCATTTATCATCCTTTCCTAGTTATCCAGTACTTTCATAGCTCTGTTCTTCCTTTTCCTATAAAAGCGGCGACAGCATCTTGAATAAAAACTGTATCAGCTTATGTGTACGTGGACGCTTATACCATGTTTCAAGGTCCATTTCCTTACTCTGCTTTTGCGTCCTTATAAAATCTTCTTTCATATCATGAATGGCACTGATTTCACTTAAGAAAACGCCACATTCATGATGAAGATAAAAACTTCGATAATCCGTGTTAATGGTTCCACAGATCGCACATTCATCGTCGGCAATTACGTTCTTTGCATGGATAAAGCCCGGTGTATATTCAAAGATTCGAACACCTGCCTCCATAAGCTTTCCATAATTGCTGACATTTACAATATATACATACCATTTATCCGGAATTGCCGGAACGATAATTCTTACATCGACACCGCTCTTTGCTGCACTCGTCAGGTTATTTAACATGGTCTGATCCAATACCAGATAAGGCGTTGTAATATAAATATAATCCCTTGCCTTATGAATCATTCTGGTATAAGCACCTTCTGTCGGGTTATCAGGATTTCTATGTGGTCCGCCGCTAAATGGCTGCACATACCCATCTTCCTTTACCCAAATATGCGGTCTATAATTATCATATGTGATTTCTTCCTTCTCGTTACATATCCTCCACATCTTTAAGAACATACAGGTAAGGCTCCAGACACCTTCACCATACAAACGTAAGCCCGTATCCTTCCAATGTCCAAATCTTACTATATAGTTGGCATATTCGTCCGCAAGATTAATACCTCCTGTATATCCAACATCACCATCCACAACCGTAATCTTCTGATGATTTCGGTAGTTAAAGGACAGTCTTGCCACATTCTTATGAATCGGATTAAAGATTATCATCTTAATCCCTCTGGCCTCTATATCCCTTCGAAACTGATGTGTATTGATTCGAAGTGTTCCAAAATCGTCAAAAAGCAGTCTGACATCAACGCCTTCCTGCACCTTCTGTGTTAATATTTCTAAAATATCCTGCCATACTTTTCCATCGGAAACGATAAAATACTCCATAAAGATGAACTTCTTTGCCTTTTTCAAGTCCTCTATCATGGCATCTATCATCTCATCTCCGACCTGATAATAAGTTACCTGCGTATTATTGTAGATGGGAAAGCCTTCTTTGCGAAGATAACGGCTAATCTGCACTTTATTGGGATGAAGCCTACTGATATCCTCTGCAACTTTCTCATCCTGAACAAGATACTGCGTCGTATATTCCTCTGCTTCTCTTGTTATCTTATAATCCTTTGCATTGGTTCGCTTTCTGCCCCACATAAAGTACAGAAACAGACCAGTAACCGGAAGCAAGAGAATAATCAAAATCCAACTTAGCTTATAGGATTCTGCATCATTTACCAACGCAAATACTGTAATTACACTAACAAGCTCCAACACCAGATAAACACCAAAGAAACCACGCATTAAATAAATAGCTAAAAACACCATAGTAACAATCTGAAGTAAAAAAGCAATTCCGACCGTCACACCTCTGATGATGCCATAATATTTACTTCTGATAATACTTTTCATGTCCCACCTCATCGCTTAAATCTAATAACCATATGGACTACCACAGCAGAAGCCACCTCCACCGCAGCAGATATTACAAAACATATTCAAAAGACAAAGCTTAAAACACATATTGCTGCCGCCAAAGACATCATATCCATACTCTGACTGTCTGGAACCATACCAGGCTGTTCCATTTTCAAGACTGCTAAGTAACTGGCGATACTCCATGTTATTGGGTTCCATATTAACCGCTGTTCTTGCATGCTCCATTGCCATAATCTGATTACCAAGTCCATGATTGGCTATTGCACTGTAATAATACCATTTTGCACTTTTGTCCCTGATATTAGCTAATACATTCAATGCTTCATGATAATGACGGCTTCGGATATAGTTGGCTGCCGCCTGGAAATATCTTGAATCATCATCCATGTTCTCCCTGCGGTTCTCGTATCCATAACCAGAGAAACCTCCAAAACCGCCAAATCCACTTCCATAATCCGACTGGCTATAACCCTGCTCCTTCTCCTTCATAATCTGATTATAAGCCTGCTGTATTTCTTTAAATTTCTCTTCTGCCTGTGCTTTATTCGGATTATTGATATTCGCATCCGGATGATACTTTCGGCTTAAGGACCGATAAGCTTTTTTTATCTCCTCATCCGTCGCATCTCTACTCACACCAAGCACCTTATAAGGGTCACCCATTTTCTACTCCTCTTTTTTCTTTACCTGTAATCTTTCATACCGACACCATACACCGGAATAGATAATATTACGTAATATTTCTACATTTCTGATAATTGGTAATTTCTCGAATTCTCTGGAACATTCTGCCATCATCATAGTCAAAATACTTCTGCACTTCTCTTCATACGCTGCATCCTGTTGTGCAAAGGCAAACGGATTATAATTACCTGTCTTTTTATCCTTCTCCAAATCCTCATAAGCATCCATGAGATATACAAACTTTCCAAGGAAAAATGCCATTCTGCGTACTTCATCTTCCCATTCATCATGCTTATACGTAAAGATTTCCGCAAGTACTTCACCAAACAAACCGGAAACCTTATCCAGATTTTCTTCCTTTGCTGCCTCACAGGCTGCTATCTTATCAAATAAAGTACGAATCGTTTCACATTTTTCAGGATATTTTTCAAGAACCCGCTTAAATCCCTTTTCAATCAGCTTTGCATAGACATAACCGGACGTCTTTTTCTCATCATTCCAATCATCCATGCACTTATAATACCCTAAAAGAATCGTCATGTCAGCCGCATATTCTGTAAAAATATTATTTGTCATACAGGTACCTTTTACCATATGCAACGGACATTTTTCTTTGAGCTGTTCTTCATCCGGTTCATACAGACCAGACAGAAACATAACCAGAAACGTACAATCATACGTTAATGCAAATCGTCCCGATAATCCATACTTTTTTCCAAGCATACGGCATAAACCACAATAATATGCATGATATATATCATATTCTTTGAATTTTAATTCCTTTTGATTGACTGTTACATATCCAAACATCGGCTTTCTCCACCTATATACACTTTCCTTTTCTGACTACTTATTCATCACATGCAAGCTTATGTGATCCATTTTGTACCCTTTTTACTGTCTTGCATGATTACTTATATTTTTATGCAATTGCTAAAATAAATCAATGAAAAAACTATAAACAATTCTGAAATCTTTTCATATACCCATATCAGATAAAAGCCTTTTCTGGTATTATTATAGCTATATAACTCAAATTCAAGTTTAGTGGGGTATCGGGGCTGGCAGATGGTTTCCCACGATTCCGGGACACAAAGCCTAAGAGTTGCTAAATGTTATCTTCTGACAGCTGTGATTAGCAGTCTCCTCCGCAAACTCGCCTCGTGCCCGTTGGGCACGCTGCTCAAACAGTGCTCCGGAGGCTGCCTGCTGTCATCAGAGAACATTAAGAAACTCTAAGACTTTGCTTTACAGAATCGTGGGAAA
>CAYUKO010000198.1:0-5140 GCA_964445375.1 uncultured Roseburia sp. | reverse complement strand
TTCCTGTCGGAATCAGTTTTACAATACTGGTGTGAAATGCGCCAAATAAGAATCCTGTGATGAGAATAGCCCATCCGATTTTGTATCTGTTACGCAGGCTTCCGAAGACCAGTCCACGGAATAACAATTCTTCTCCAATTGCCGGCATAACAGCAATCACAAGTGTTACTGCGATAACATGGTGATTTATCATTTCATCAAATGCCATTTCCAGTCCTTGTGTACTATCCGGAAATACCTGCATGAGAACACTTCCCAATACAAACATAACAAAATACGTTCCTATATAAAGTAATATACTTCCTAAAAGCATTTCCTTTTTCGGCTTTTGCAGGTTAAAAAGCTTCTTCCTATCAGACTTCATGTACCAGGTAAGGGCAAGCGGAACGGCGGCTATCATCATCTGGGTTACAACCGTACCAATAAATTGATCTCTTGCTGAAACGATTCCTCCAACGTAAATCATAGCAAGCAGGAGGACTACAAGACTGATGATGATATCACCGGTTGCCGGAATCGTCCCTTGCTTGATGTCCTCACGCTTCTGAAACAGGCGAAAGCTTCGAAAACCATCAGAGAACATGATATCTTCACTGTTGTACATTTTGGCAAGTACCCAGATGGTAATAATACTATATGCGAAATTGACAAGAACCGTTACAAGTGCAAGGGACAGATTCCATTGTTGTGCAAATACCTGCTTTATGAGAAGTGATACATTCACAAACGGAATCAAAGCGAACTTATAATCCAGTTCTACGGTTGGAAACATACCTACCATACTTGCAAACATGATTACAAGCATGATTGGGGTCATATAATTATTCGCTTCTTTGGAACTTTTCGCAAATACGCAAAAGCACATACAAAACGCGGTAATCAAAAGCGCTGTTGTGATTAATGCCAGAATCAAGACAGGCATACCACTTGCAAATGCTTGCACAGGAAGCTGTATCATATCCTCTGACGGCATCGCAAACATCAAAAACAACACAGAGCCACCAAGCGCTATCAACGAAAGAATAGCTGTTACACAGGCAAATATGGAAACTGATATGAACTTACTCATAATCATCTCAAAATTCGTTACCGGTAATGTCAGTAAGGTTTCTAACGTCCCTCTTTCTTTTTCTCCGGTTGTTACATCAACTGCCGGATAAAAAGCCCCCAGTAAAATCATAGTAATGAGCAGCATTCCCATCATACCACCCATATTCATTCCAATACTTTCTGTTGTACTAACAGAATCAATGGCTTCATAGGTCACTGGATACAGAAAATCTTCGGTCAGTCCTTCCTTCTCCAGATTCTTGGCTAAAAGGCCGTCACGATAAAGGTCTGTCAGCTCCTCCATAGCATATTCTGCATAATTGGAATTCTGATCCGTAGAGGTATAATCGACCTGAACCTGTATGGTTTGCGCTTCTTTTGAAAAGCTTACCCATACATCTGCTTCCTCTTTGGCTGACGCTTCTTCGCCTTCTGCTGCCTTTTGGAAAAGAAGTTTTGTTTCGAGTTCTTCCTGCTCCTGCTCATAAAGCGTTAGGAATGGTTCCATATAGACCTCGTCCTCTTCCAGATAACCTACGATATATTCCTCTTCTGCCTGGGACTGCATAATCATACTCGTTCCCAACACGATTCCTATAATCAGTGTTGGATAAAGAAGCAAGGGCATTAATATCATAATGATTAATGTCTTTTTATCACGAAGGATTTCTGTCATTTCCTTTTTGATTAAGATGCCTATTTTCTTCATGCTGTTTCGCCTCCTTCGATTGCTTTATCATAAATGGCATGGAATGCCTCTCGAAGCGAACTGGTTCCTGTCTGGTCTTTTAATTCCCTGGGTGTTCCCTCAGCTACGATTTTACCTTTACATATCATATAAATACGGTCACAGAGTACTTCTGCTTCTTCTAAATAATGTGTGGAATACAATACGGTCTTGCCTTTTTCCTTCTGTTCCTTCATAAAGCGGATAATGGCGTCGGCACTTAGGATATCCAGTCCAAGTGTCGGCTCATCCAGAATATAAAGCTGTGGGTCTGCCATAAGACAGCGCGCAATGGAAGCTCTCTGTGTCTGACCCGTGGAAAGCCTCTCGATACGGTTATCCGCAAACTCTTTCATATCAAGAACATCAAAAATCGTCTGAATACGCTGGGTAATCTCCTGCTCTGTGTAGTCATATAACTGCCCTAAAAAATGCAGATATTCACGAATGGAAAAGCGTGGATAAAGCTTGGTGTTATTAGATAAATAGCCTATGGCTGCTTTTCTCTTCGTTATATCCGTAATTGCTTCTCCTGATGCATCGGTGAGCTTTAATTCTCCTTTGGTGGGTGTCATAAGCATACCTAACATTCTAAGAAGGGTTGTCTTGCCGGCTCCATTTGGTCCGAGGATTCCTACGATTTCTCCTTCTTTTGCATAAAGGGAGGCATGGTCCACTGCCATGAACTCTATCTTTTTGGTCTTTTTGCCTTCTTTTACATTCTGTTCAAACTGTTTACACAGATTGGTTGCCTGTATCATAGTACTTATACCCCTTTCAAAAGTTTTCTATTTCTCTTTAAATACTACAAGCTTGCTAATGATGTAATTCAACACAATGACAACAAACTGTGCAATCAGCTTAATGACCATTCCGTTAAATCCAAGCCATGTAATGAACACAGCCAGAATCACTTCTTCCACTACTAAGGTGAATAAACGTCCGCCGAAAAAGGATGTCATTTGCTTCACAAATTCTGCTGCCGAATTGACTTTGCCATCAAATACCCATGTCCTGTTTGTGAAAAACTGGAACAGTACGCAGATCACCCAACAAATGATATTTGAAATGAGTTCGTTTATGTGCATCCGCTCCGCAAAGAATGCATACAGCACGATGTTCAATACAAACGCCAATCCACCAAATAAAAGGTACATGAGAATCTCTTTATTCTTTTTATAAAATGACTCCAATATCCGTAGCCCCGGTAAAGTCATTATCTTATCAAAAATATCCGGTTGTTTATTCATTATATTCCCTCCTGATGTAAATGAATTCACTTATTCTTTGAATAAATCCCTTTTTCTTGCATTCAAAACTTTTATATCTAAGTAATCAAAAAAGAAGCTTTTTAAATATTTAAATTCTTTTTTTGTTATATGTTCATGTAAGCAACTTTTATATATATCAAACTCTTTTGTTTCCATTGATTGTATTATTTCATTATATACTTCGCGTTTCCAATTTTCCTGAAACAGCCCTCTATGATATTCATGTAACGACTCTGGAAATGTATCCGATCTGGCTGTCTCAAACAAAACAGCAATCTGCTTTCCACCATTATTCATAAACTCATCATAAGATTGTGCTGTGTACATTTTGCCATCTTTAAAATAAGCTCCCGCGGTAATTGGATAATCATAAAAAGTATAACTATACCTATAATCTTCCATGGTCGAAAATCTTTTTAAAAAATGTAATGCATGTTCATCCATACCTTTGTAAACTTCCTCAATATTAATAGCCGTTGATTGGCTTTGATGTATTGTCAGATACACTTGATCGGGAACATCCTTCATCTGTGATTTCATCATATTAGCGATGACTTGTACATCTTCATCTTTGAAATACAAATCCGTATGCATATAAATATCTCCATGGCTATCCATTTGAAATTTAGTACTAAATTTTGCTAAATTCAAATACACAGCATGATACACAAATGCTGTTCTTATTTTTTGTAAATCTATTTCCATAATTGCCTGTGGTTCATTTAATATACTCATACCTACTTTCCTCCAACCTTCTCCCCATCCGTACTTTATCTCAAATCTTATCACTTATATAATCCTTTCTCAACATTCTTTTGCCATTTGGAGATAGTAGATGTTTTTTCTTTTCTAATTGCTTATTTTATGAATTCCCATTATAATGTTTTGAGTATCATTTGGGATTAGAAAACGTTATCCTGAATCGTTAAGTTTCATAATTAGAGAGGTTTAAATCTATGAGTATTTTAAATGTAGAGAATCTTTCCCACGGCTTTGGGGATAGAACGATTTTCACGAATGTGTCCTTCCGTCTCCTTAAGGGCGAGCATATCGGGCTTGTGGGAGCAAATGGTGAAGGAAAATCTACTTTCATGAATATTATTACCGGAAAGCTGATGCCAGACGAAGGCAAGGTGGAATGGGCAAAGAATGTTCGTGTTGGTTACTTAGACCAGCATACGGCTTTGCAAAAGGGCATGACGATTAAAGATGTGCTTGCTTCTGCTTTTGACTTTTTATTCGAAATGGAAGCACGTATGAATGAAATCTGCGACAAGATGGGTGAGGCTTCTGACACAGAACTAGAAGCTTATATGGAAGAGCTTGGAACGATTCAGGACCTTCTGACACAGCATGATTTTTATATGATTGATGCGAAAATCGAAGAAGTTGCAAGAGCACTTGGAATCTTAGAGGTTGGTCTGGATGCAGATGTTACGGATTTGAGTGGTGGTCAGCGTACCAAGGTACTTCTGGCAAAGCTTTTACTAGAAAAACCGGATATTTTATTATTGGACGAGCCGACAAACTATCTGGATGTGAACCACATTGAATGGTTAAAGAGATATTTACAGGAATATGAGAATGCATTTATCCTGATTTCTCACGATATTCCGTTCTTAAACAGCGTTATTAATATTATCTATCACATGGATAATGCGCAGTTGAACCGCTATGTAGGCGATTATGACAAGTTCCAGGAAGTTTATGCAATGAAGAAGGCGCAATTGGAAGCAGCTTATAACAGACAGCAGAAGGAAATTGCTGATTTGAAGGACTTCGTTGCACGTAATAAGGCGCGTGTTTCTACCAGAAATATGGCAATGTCCCGTCAGAAGAAGCTTGATAAGATGGATGTCATCGAGCTTGCAGCAGAAAAGCCAAAGCCGGAATTTTATTTTAAGGAAGCAAGAACAAGCGGCAGATATATCTTCACAACAAAGAGTCTTGTCATTGGTTATGATGAAGCACTTTCCAAGCCTCTGAATCTTTCTATGGAGCGTGGTCAAAAGATTGTCCTTACGGGTGCAAATGGTATTGGTAAAACTACTTTGTTAAAGAGTATTCTTGGTCTGATTCCACCATTAAATGG
>CAYUKO010000197.1:0-5191 GCA_964445375.1 uncultured Roseburia sp. | reverse complement strand
ATACTATATACACATAACAATATATGAGGTATATTATGGAATTATCAGAATTGAATTTTTCAGAAAAGGAAATAAAAATATTACAATCCAGGGATTTGATAACGATCGAGGCGTTAATAAGAAAAGAACCTCTTCATTACTATGACTTTACAACACCTCTTCCATTAGATAGAAATAACCCTGAAATGAAACAAAATATAGAAAGCAAACATGAAGTTTGCATCGTTGGTACTATGAGCTATATTACCAAAACATTCAAGAATAAGCGCAGCCTTATTAAAATACGTATCAAGGATGATATTACCGACAACATGCTTTTCGTAAATATTCTTGGACAGTACCAGATGTTTGATTTATACCATAGATATCTCAATAAACAAGTAATAATTGGAGGAATCATAGAATATTCTCCGGATTACGACAGCTATTCCATGATGAATCCGTTTTTGATATCAGATGATATAGAAGGTAATAGAAAGATACAGGTGGTTTATGGAACTATCAGTGGTATTTCTGATGATAAATTGCGAAAAAAAATAAGAGACGGAATCGAAAAAACAAGCGCATTAGATTTTATACCGGAAAAACTATTACAAAAATATGGTCTTCCTACATTTAAAGAATCAGCAGGTATGATGCATTTTCCAAAGGTGTTAGATGATATAACAAAGGCAAAAAAGAGAGCTGTTTTCGAGGATCTGCTTTATATGGCATTAAAGTTGGAATTACAGAAAAAAAACGAAATCTCGCAGGAAGGAATTAAGGTAACGAAGGATGACATCATAAATCAATATAGAGAAAGTCTTGATTATGAGCTTACAAAGGACCAGCTGGAAACAGTAAAGATTCTTTCAAAAAAAATGGTAAGTGGTACACAGATAAATGCTCTCGTGCAGGGGGATGTAGGAACCGGTAAGACGGCAGTTGCCATATGTCTATTGCTGCAAACTGCATATTCCGGTTATCAGGCAGCATTGACATCACCTTACACAACACTTGCAGAACAACATTATAGGGAGATTTCAGAAATAGCAGAAAAGTATGGAATCAAGACAGTATTACTTACATCAGAAAGCAAAGCTGCTGAAAAGAAAAAAGTAAATGCTATGATAGCTTCTGGGGAAGCAGGAATTATTGTCGGAACCCATAGTATATTTGCATCTGCAGTAAATTATAAGAACCTGGCTCTTATCGTAACAGATGAAGAACATAAATTTGGAGTTGTTCACCGTGAACATTTCAAGATGAAAGCACTTGACGGCTTTCACCAAATAACCATGTCGGCAACGCCAATTCCCCGGTCGCTTGCACAGACGATATATGGAGATTCCATAGAAGTCCTTACCATATTAACAAAACCAGCCGGTAGAATCCCTATCCAGACAGCTGTATGCCGGAATGATATTACAGTCATGAATTTCATATTAAAGGAAATTCATGCAGGACATCAGGCATATGTTGTATGTCCAAGCATTGAAAAAGGAAAAAGCAGCACATCAGTAGAAGAAAAGGAAGCTGTATATAGAGAGTTTTTTGAACAGAAAGGAATTAAATTAGGAATTGTAACCGGAAAAATGAAAGGTTCTGATAAACAGGATATCATGGATGCGTTTCGAAAGAATGAGATTCAAATTCTTATGGCAACAACCGTAATTGAAGTAGGAATCAATGTACCAAACGCTACTTGTATTGCGATAACCGGGGCAGAACGATTTGGGTTTTCATCCCTACACCAGTTAAGAGGGCGAGTTGGCAGAGGCAAACTTAAATCTTACTGTATTTTGCAGACAGATAAAAGCAATGAAAAGTTGGAATATATGTGCGAGGAAACAGATGGATTTAAAATTGCATTGAAAGATTTGGAACTTCGTGGTCCTGGTTCCTTGTTCGGAGAAAAGCAAAGCGGTAATGATTATTACGTGAAGTTAATGCTGGCATATCCGAATATGTACAAGCGTGTAAAGGAAATTGCAGCTGGATTATGTAAGGACAATACAGGGAATAACATAGTTGAAATCTATGAGAAATTATTTATTTTGGAATGAAGAAGTGTAGGGTTTGTGATGAAAAAAACAAGTGTAATTTAAAAACAGATTGGTAAAAATAGTAGGAGGTATTTTAATGAAATGTAAGAAAAGGACATTCGCTAATGTAACTGTATTGGTTGAAATCATGGTTATTGCTATAATGCTATTTATAGCGATGGTGAAGACAGATATTAGTCTGGCAATCACAACATTTTTTGTTTTTTTGGCATTCGTTTCAACATGGTTTTTAATCAATGCTATTATCAGTAAAAATATAGAAGATAATCTTGGAATATATTATCCGGCAAGACCTATTGTAGCTAAGTTCATTATTATACTTTGCATGTTTATACTATTTGCAGGATACAGAACATACACAAACAAAAACGATGCAGATAACGAATGGATTACGAATCAAATCGTAGAAATGGAATCTCGTTTCCAGTTACTAGGAAATATAAAGCCGGAGATTCTGGAAAAATCAATCTGTTATACAGATATGAACACAAAAAGAAGTTTATTTGTTGCTTATACGCTAGTGAATGTAGCCGGTGAGACATCAAATATATTATCAGGAACTAATACAAGTGTAGTGGAAATGGTATATGACGGAAATGATGTCGTTATAAATGATGTAGTAAAATTGCATAATTTAATGATTAATTATGCTAGTGATTGCGGGCAGGCTATTACCATAGCAAATGATGAGGCATTAACTAATAACGAGAAAACAGTAAAAATATCCCAATTAAATCTTTCGACTCGAGATGAAATGGAAACGCTTTTTATAAATTTTCAAGAGGATTTTTTAAAGCAACAAAAAAGCTTAATTTGGACGGTTGCGTTAGATTTTATTGTATATATTTGTATGATAATTTATGTACATGTATTTCTACTAAGATGTATTTGCTATAGCATATTCAGATTTCGGGCAAAGAAAAATAAAATACTGTAATGGAACAGTAATTATAAATAATCATTCTGCATGGAATTAAAATATTTTACAACTTAGTAAAAATCAAGATTGACGAAAGGAGTAAGAGTTTTTATCCGGATAATAAAGAGTGCTCTTTACTCTAGGTACAAAAAATGATAAATGGAGAATTGGTAATAGATAATTTTGCTGGTGGTGGTGGAGCTTCCACAGGTATAGAGATAGCAACTGGAATGAGCGTAGATATTGCAATTAATCACGATCCAGAAGCTATCAAAATGCATAAAGCGAATCATCCTAGTACAAAGCATTACTGTGAATCGGTGTGGGATGTAAATCCGATAGAGGTTTGTAAAGGACATCCAGTAGGACTTGCCTGGTTTTCACCCGACTGTAAGCATTTCAGCAAAGCCAAAGGAGGCAAACCGAAGGATAAGAATATCAGAGGGCTTGCATGGGTAGCTCTTAGATGGGCAGGATTGGTAAGACCAAGGGTTATCATGTTGGAGAATGTAGAAGAGTTTAAGACATGGGGACCGCTTAATCGTAAACATAGACCGATTAAGAAAAAGCAAGGTCAGACATTCAATAAGTTTGTAAAACAACTTAGAGAGTTAGGATATGATGTAGATTTTAAGGAGCTGGTTGCAGCGGATTATGGAGCGCCAACAATGCGAAAGAGGTTCTTTATGATTGCTCGTTGTGATGGTAATCCAATTATATGGCCGGAGCCTACACATGCACCTGCAGATAGCGAAGCGGTAAAATTGGGATTGTTACAGCCTTATGTGGGAGCATATACACAGATTGATTTTTCTTTACCTTGTCCATCTATTTTTGATACAGCAGAGGAAATCAAAGAAAAGTATGGAATACGTGCGGTTAGGCCGCTTGCACCTAAGACTATGGAACGTATCGCAAGAGGATTGAAAAAGTTTGTTCTTGATAATGCGGAACCGTTTATCGTGCAAGTCAATCACAGTGGAGCGAAATCGGATTATTGCAGAAATGCAAATGAACCGTTATCAACTATTACTTCAAAACATGGTTTTGGTATAGTAGAGCCTTACATGGTTCAGATCGGACAGACAGGATTTACAGCGGATAGGAGTAAGGATGTCAGAGAACCGCTGACTACAATTGTAAGTAAAAATGAGCATTGTTTGATAGAACCGAAACTTGCGCCATTCATGGGGACTAATACAACAAATCATACTGGTGGAAAAGCTACGGAACCTTTACATACCATTACAACAGGCAATCAGCAATGTCTTATTAGTCCAACATTGATTCAGTATCATTCAGAAACTTCGAATAAAGAGGTTAGAGGACAGACGATAGAAGAACCAATTATGACGGTTGATAGTTCTAGTAAATGCGGGTTGGTTACCTCATTCATTCAGAAGTATTATGGTGGAAATTATAAGGGAAATGGAGATACATTAGAAAAGCCGTTACCTACTGTTACACAGATAGACCATAATAGCTTATGCGCAGTTAATCTGATACAGATGAATAATCATTGCGATGGCAGGGATGTGAAACAGCCTATACCAACGATCACGGCTGGAGATGGACATTTCGGGGAAGTACGAGCGTTTTTGGTTAAGTATTATGGTCAAGGAACGGGGCAGAATGTGAAAGAACCATTAGACACAATTCCTACGCATGATAGATTCGGGCTTGTGACCGTTGATGGTGTTGATTATCAAATCGTAGATATCGGACTTCGTATGCTTGAGCCAAAAGAGTTATATGGCTGTCAAGGCTTTCCAGAGGACTATATTATTGACCGTGATTATATGGGAAAGACATATCCAAGGTCTGAACAGGTGCGCAGATGTGGCAATGCGGTTTGTCCACCAATACCGGCGGCATTGGTAAAAGCCAATCTGCCGGAATTATGTATTGCAGAAAGGATGCCGAATTTAAGGATAGCTGAAAAAGAGAATGGGCAATTGTGTTTTGCGTAGAATAAAAATTTTAGGATGCTAAGTGGGAATCCTCGGTACATGAAAGAAAATCTAATCAAAACACGGACTTGCGTATATAATTTAAACTACCATGTGGTATGGTCGGTTAAGAATTGCGACGGTAACTTGTCTCTTCGGAGAATTACTGCCGCAAGCCCGGTAATTCAATTGCCGGGTAAGGTTGACAAGTGGCGGAAAGGAATTATATAAAATGTTTATAGAATTTAAGAAAAAAATAAAATAATTAACCTTAATAA
>CAYUKO010000196.1:0-5194 GCA_964445375.1 uncultured Roseburia sp. | reverse complement strand
CTTGATTTTTCAATCATTCCAGTCTTTTGGAAGGATGGGAAAGTTGAGTTATTTATACTTTATCACCTAAACATATGGAAAAAGCCAGCTTTCAAAAAAAGAAAAGCAAATTAATATTTTTGTAATTGTTCCAAATCATATATCGCTCTTAACAACTCTCCAACGCTCCATGCCTGTGCAAAACAGCCTCTTGAAACGGTTGGCTTTTCTCCATCATAGATTTCCGCAATCTGCGCCATACAGCCCTCTGCAAGCCATTCTTCCAGTGCTTTCATACCTGAGTGGATATGCTCTAACCACTCTTCTTTTTCTGCAAAATCATATTCCTTCACATAGCGAATGCATGCACGGTAATATGCTCCAAGAGGAAATCCCCAGACAGTTCCCTGATGATATGCCCTGTCTCTTTCTTCCATTGGTCCAATATAGACCTTATGGAATGCAGGGTCTTTTGGAGATAAGGTACGAAGCCCTGCTGTGGTGTAAAGCTCCTCTCTTACTTTTCTGATTACCTTTTCTTCACGCTCCTGATCAAGCATGGTAAATGGCTGTGTCAATGCCCAAATCTGGTTACAGCGAACCTGATTTTCTTCATAATTACCAGACAGAACATCCTTTAAGCAATCCTCTTCCTCATTCCAGAACTTTGCTAAAAACGAAGCCTTTACCTGTTCTGCTAGCGCTTCATATTCTGCAATAGCACTTTCCTTCTTATTCGAGCTTCTTCTGGTAAGCTCTGCCATAACACGTAAAGCGCTGTACCAGTATGCATTGATTTCAACTGGTTTGCCGTGTCTAGGAGTTGGCAGATGCTCGCCAACTCTGACATCCATCCATGTTAACTGCTCTAAACCAGCACCAGCCTGAATCAGACCATCTGAATCCATCTGAATATGGAAATCGGTTCCATTCTGATATGCTTTTACTACCTGTTCTAATGATGGAAGAATCTCTTCTAAAAACTCCTCATCCCCGGAATATTCCAGATATTCATATACTGTATTTACAAAAAGCAAAGGTGCATCCGCAGAATTATACATCGGATTCTCGTCACCTTCCGGGAACAGATTCGGCAACAATCCATTCTTGATATACTTTGCAAAGGTTCTAAGAATGCTCTTGCATTCTTCAAATCGCCCTGTTACCATAGTGATCCCCGGCAGAGAAATCATGGTATCTCTTCCCCAATCCTCGAAGAATGGGTATCCGGCAATAATGCTCTTTCCCTTTGTAGAATCTCTGTTTACTACATAAGCATCGGCGCTAAGCACAAGCTGTTTGCCAAGTTCTGACTTCAAATCAGCCTTTTCAAGTAACGCATTCTGATACTGCTTTTGTGTCTGTAACAGTTCCTCAAACATACCATCTTGATACGTGTAAGGCTTCATACCATAGACACATACAAGCTCTTCGTTCTTCTCTTTCATCCCATACGTAATCGCATGGTTCATGTATGCACAGCCTTCAAAATCCCTGCCATCTCTTTCATCCTGCGAAAAATACATTGGCCCAAAAACAGAAGGCTCTTCTTCGGTAACGTTTCCATTTGTTGCAAAATAAATTACCATATCCTCTTTTGAAATACCATACTGCTCCTGAATTTCCTTTGTTTCCTGATTCAGATTGGTCATTTTCACAAGCTGGATTGTTCTTCCACTTTCTTCCTCAAATGCGGTATTCTTTGCAGTAAAACGGAGCAAAGGTTTCACTTCTAATTTGACACTTCTGTCATTTTCTTGTGTAATCTGATATCTGACTGCAACCGTGTTCTCACCCTGTACCATAAGAATCGTCTTTTCAATCATGACATCCTCGATTTGATATGTCCACTTTGGAAGCTTCTCATAAGTAAAGCTTTCCAGATAACGATATCCTTCTAAATCTTCGCCATCTTTCATTCTCTGGGAAGTAAGCACATACTCTTTTCCGTCAATATACAAGGTTTCCAATAAATTGGTTATCATATGCCATCTGACATTTGGAGCCTTCTTCGCTGCCATAAGAAATGCCTGATCCCCTCTTGACGCAGCTCCAATCACAGACAGACTATGAAAACCGCCAAGTCCATTTGTCAAAAGATAACAGTTCTTCTCCCCTTCTTCTATTGTTGTCCATGCTTCTTTGTTAAATGTAAACTGCATAACTCTCCTCCATTTCTATAACAACTCGCGAATCGCAGCATCGTATTCTACGAGTTTTTTTGCCTTTTTTATCTTCTTTAGCACTTTTTCCTGATTCGGAAACAGCGTAATCATATAGAACCACAGCTCTTTCATTTTGTAAAGTACATTCATATCGCCTGACATCTGTGTCATATAATCAGCCCTTAATCTATCATGAAAAGCCTTAAATCTATCCTTATCAAATAGAAATTCACTTGTGCCATTTTGTTGGTATAGGCTTAACTGCTCTATCAATGCAGGATTTTGTAACACACCTCTTCCAAACATGATTGCCTGTACCTTTCCTGCTTCTTCCTGCTTTAAAACTTCATCCTGTAACCGCTTAGCATCTGCTACCGAAAAGATATCTCCATTATAACATAAAGGATTCCTGCTGTTTTTCAAAGCATAATCAAAAATTTCCCAATGAGGCGTACCCTTATAATATTCTCTCAAAATACGTGGATGAATAATCAGTTCCTCCAATGGATATTTGTTATAAATTGCAAGCAGTTCATAAAAATCTTCAGGATCATCAATGCCGATTCTGGTTTTCAATGATATCTTTGCATTTGTTCCTGCAAAAACATCCTCTAAAAACTGGTCCAGTTTCTGTGTTTCTGCAAGAAATCCTGCACCACGTCCCTTAGATGCGACTGTTCCTGAAGGACAGCCAAGGTTAATATTAATCTCTTGATAGCCAAGTTCGTATAAATCTTTCTCGATTCTAAGAAAGTCCTCTGCAGAGTTCGTCAATACCTGCGGAACCGTATACATCCCTTGATTATGCTCCGGTGTAATGTCATTTAATTCCTTTGCATTAAAGCTGCATTTGGTATGGGGTGTCAGAAATGGCGTAAAATACTTATCCACTCCCTGTCCATAATAATCATGTATCGCATTACGATAAATATATCCCGTAATTCCCTCTAATGGGGCTAAATAAAACTTCATCTTTTCCCTCGTAATTAAAAAGTCACATGAAATAAATCACGTGACTTCATCATATCATAAGTATCTATTTATTGAAACAAGAAATTCACTCCCAAAATCACAATTCCAATCACAATCAATACCGCTCCCGTTACACGATTTAGTGTCTTCGTATCTGCTTTGTTCGCAATCTTTGCAGCGATTCTTCCCCATATAAAAGTAAAAATCACACAAGCTGCCAGACAAAGCATATCCGGCATTCCACCTATTGCGAAATGACTTGCTGCACCGGTAAATGCTGTAAATGCCATAATGAATACGCTTGTTCCTACTGCACACTTCAATTCATATCCAAGAACACTTGTCAGTACAAGAAGCATCATCATTCCACCGCCTGCACCGATAAAACCGCAGATAAATCCAATCATACAACCACAAAGAATCGATTGCATCAATCGTTTCTTAGGAGAAACGGCTTCCATTTTCTCTTTTGTCGTCATAACTGGCTTCACAATAAACTTAACACCAAGCAGCATTGTCATAAATACAGAAAAGTTGCCCATTGTTGTATTCGGAACAAGACTTGCTATATAGCTTCCTACCATGGTAAATAGCAGTACACATACCATCATGATAAGACCATTCTTTACATCCAGATTCTTATTCTTTTTATAAGTGTAAGCACTAACTGCACTTGCGAGTACGTCACTTGCCAAAGCAATACCAACTGCTTCATAAGCAGGCATATCCAAAAAGGTAATTAACATTGGACTTATGACTGCCGCCGCACTCATTCCTGCAAAACCTGTTCCAATTCCAGCGCCTGCTCCTGCAAGAAAGCAGACAAGTATTTTTATTATGATTTCCATCTTTTCCTCCAGTATGTCCTGTCTTTTGTCTACACTATCTTAACATGAGCAAAATAGAAATTGGAGGTTTTTCAAAAGATTTAAGGTTTTCTTTATTTTTTATTCATAATGAAACTCTAAACCAAATTCTTTACATAGTTGTTCCTGATACTCTCTATCCTTGGCAGCTTTTACTATGTCATCCATTCTTCCTTGCTCTGCAAGAAGGATTGTCAATTGATTTAATTGCTCTAGGGTTTCTTCTCGACCTTCTTCACGCCCTTCTTCTCGCCCCTCTTGCCTGTCAAATTTTCTTTGCTTTTTTTCATCGTATTCTGTTAACAGCATATTGCATACCTCACTTCTACATTTCAGCAAAATATCAGTAAGAACATCCTTCTTAATACATTCATCCATCGCTTTATTTATTGCTTCCTCAAGCGAATACCCATTATCCAGCGACTTATTCACTTCCTCAATAAAGTAGGAATAATCATGTAGGCGTTTGCATGAATTTAACAGTTTCTTATTATGCCCATAATTAATGTTCAACATTCTTGCCCTACATTCCAAAACTGGTTCCACATGTAATTGTGGAGTAAAAGCATCCGAAAGCCTCAATATATTTTCGTCAGGTTGATTTTCTCTACCATTATAAAAAACAATAAACTGAGGTGCTGGTAGTGCTATTAATTTGTGGCCATATACATTTGCGTCTATTTTCTTGATATAAGCTTCATATAGCTTAGCAAAATAAATCAATCCTCTAACTGGTAAATTGGGATTATATGTTGATTGATGTTCATACAGATTCAACGTCGATGAGATAATAAATGATAAATCATTTTTCATAGATAAATAGATTACATCTTCAAGAGTAGTTATCTCCAAGTCATCTTGATTTGTATATTGCGTTCCATTCACAGCGTTATATAAATCCAATAAATCTTTCTTGTCTTCAAATACTTTTTGAAATAGCCTATCCTTATATTTTCTACGTATCCTAATTCGACGCCAAAATCTACTAATTTTCCATTTTCCCTGTTTCATTTCTTTCCTCCATTATAATATACTCTTTTCATTTTCTCAATCTTGAAATAAGTGCCAGATTCCGGCTTTAAGATTTGATTTAGACTTTCATTCAAAAGTTTTGACATGTCTTTGTCATTATGCATGATGTTTGTTTTTTTGACAAGCTCAATTGTAATAAATCGATTGAATTTTATAAATATTTTAAGAAATATATTTTAC
>CAYUKO010000195.1:0-5205 GCA_964445375.1 uncultured Roseburia sp. | reverse complement strand
ACAAAAATAAAATAAATTATCTATACAATAGTAAAAGTGTATAAATATATTCTTTGCAACTTTGCTGATTAGATATGTTTGACGGAATATTTAAGTGATAAATATTTGCTTCCATAACGGAAATAATGCTGATAATAGGAAATTTAGTATCTTGTTTTTTAGAGGAAAAAGACTATACTAAATTTTGGATTTGAATGGAGGCGTTAGTGTGAAAAATCCATAGACGGAAGATTTTTCACACGGCAAATTTGAGAAAGGCATGGTTATTAGTATGAAATATATAAAGCAATTTGGCATTATTCTTGCTATTTCTTTTTTGGGAGAAATATTAAAAAGTGTGATTCCGTTGCCTGTTCCGGCGAGTATTTACGGATTGATCTTGATGCTTGTGGCATTACAGACAGGCATTCTTGCCTTGGATAAGGTGAAAGATACTGCAAAATTTTTAATTGAAATCATGCCGATTATGTTTATTCCGGCAGCTGTGGAGTTGATGGATATATGGGACGTTCTTAGGAGTATCTTTGTTCCGGTAATTGTGATTACGCTTGTATCAACAATTGTTGTTATGGTGACAGCCGGAAGAACAACCCAGAGTATGATTCGCTGGGAGAAGAAAAGGGAAGACAAGGAGAACGAACATGAATGAAATAAAAGAAATCTTAAGCAATTCGGTATTTTTTGGAGTGGCAGTCAGTTTATTTGCTTATGAGGCAGGATTATGGCTTAAGAAAAAGACGGGGCTTGCAATCTGCAATCCACTTCTTATTTCGATTATGATTGTGATTGGTATCTTATTGTTTTTGGGAGTAGATTATGACAGTTATTATACGGGAGCAAAGTATTTAAGCTATCTTTTGACTCCGGCAACGGTCTGTCTTGCTGTTCCATTATATGAACAGCTTTCTTTATTGAAGAATAACTGGAAAGCAATTATGGCTGGAATCATTTCTGGTGTGATTGCAAGTGCGTTGTGTGTATTTGCTCTTGCATTGGTGTTTGGGCTGAGTCATGAAGAGTATGTAACACTGTTACCAAAATCCATTACGACAGCAATTGGCATGGGTGTTTCACAGGAATTAGGCGGTATTGTGACGATTACCGTTGCCGTTATTGTCATTGCCGGAGTATTTGGAAATATGATTGCAGAAACTGTGTGCAGATTGTTTCATATTGAAGAACCGATTGCAAAAGGAGTCGGAATTGGTTCGGCTTCTCATGCCATGGGAACAACCAGAGCAATGGAGATGGGAGAAATAGAAGGGGCTATGAGTAGTTTATCCATTGCTGTGGCAGGATTGTTAACGGTGGTAGTAGTATCTATATTTGCTAATTTTATCTAAATCTGGCAGCTTGTGACATTTTATGGAAAGTATTTGCTTCTGATAGGAAAACAAAGTACAATAAAAGCATATTTTGGCTAAATTGACAGAAATAGAGGAGGCATTACGAGCATGAAGCTGAATTACAAGCGTACAATATTGATTGGTATGGCATTTTTGTCTATCAGTGCCTTTTGGCAGATGTATGATAATATTATTCCTTTGATTTTGAAAAATACCTTTGGACTAGGTGAGACGATTACCGGTACGATTATGGCAATGGATAATGTACTTGCGTTGTTTTTGCTGCCAATATTTGGTTCGTTATCAGATAAGGTAAATACACCAATTGGAAAGAGAATGCCATTTATTCTTATTGGTACGGCTCTGGCAGTTACTTTTCTGATGGTTTTGTGTTATGCAGACCGCTTACAAAACCTTGTATTATTTGTAGTAACGCTGTTCTTTTTATTGATTTCACTTGGACTTTATCGCTCGCCAGCGGTTGCATTGATGCCGGACTTAACACCAAAGCCGCTTCGAAGTAAAGGAAATGCCATCATCAATCTTATGGGAGCCATTGGTGGTGTGTATTCTCTTATTATGATTAAGTGTCTGGTGGGAAGTGGTGACAGACCGGATTATCTGCCGTTATTCTTATCGATTGCTACATTAATGGTGGCTGCTGTCGTGATATTATTCTGTACGATTAAGGAGAAGAAGCTGTGTGCGGAAATGACAGCAGAGGAAGAAACGGGCGAGGAAGATGCAAAGAGTACAGCAGCTCTTCCCAAGGAAGTGAAGAGAAGTTTGGTTTTTATGCTGCTATCAATTGCTCTTTGGTTTACGGCATATAATGCGGTAACAACTGCCTTTTCACGTTATGCGACGCATGTATGGGGATTGGAGAATGGTGGTTATGCCAACTGCCTGATGGTAGCGACCATTGCTGCGATTATCAGCTATATTCCGATTGGTATCATATCAAGTAAGATAGGAAGAAAGAAAACCATTTTAATTGGTATTGTATTGCTTGTGTTTTGTTATGTTTGTGCCGGACTCTTTGGCACATATCATCCGGTTATGAATCTGTTCTTTGGAATCATTGGTTTTGCATGGGCTGCCATTAACGTGAACTCGTTGCCGATGGTTGTAGAAATCAGTGCGGCAGGGGATGTTGGAAAATATACAGGCTATTATTACACGTTTTCTATGTCAGCGCAGGTTATCACACCGATTCTTTCCGGATATTTATTGGAGCATGTTTCTTACAGAACACTGTTTCCTTATGCAGTAGTCTTTAGCGTCATGGCATTTGGTACGATGCTTATGGTAAAGCATGGTGACTCCAGACCAGAACAGAAAAAGAGCGTATTAGAGAATTTCGATGTAGATGATTAAGAAGATTCGGAGGTTATCGCTTTGCGGTAACCTCTTTTTATGTTATACTCCATTTGTATTAGATCTAGAATAGGAAAGGTATGGGATGAAGACAATGAAAAAATGGGTACATGGTTTCTTTGCCGCAGCACTTTTATGTGTTTCTATGACAGGAATGACAGGATGTGCCAAACAGGAGAATATCGAGAAAAAAGAGATTACATGTGTAGATGACCTGGAAGGAGCTACCATTGGTGTACAGATTGGTACAACAGGTGATATCTACGTGTCTGATTATGAAGGTGATGAGGCTGGAACAACCATCGAGCGTTATAATAAGGGAGCTGATGCGATTCAGGCATTAAAGCTTGGTAAAATCGATTGTGTTGTTATCGACGAGCAGCCGGCGATTCAGTTTGTAAAGCAGAATAGTAATATTCGTATTATTGAAGAAGAATTTACGGTAGAAGAGTATGCTTTTGTCATTGCAAAGCAGGATACAGAGTTGTTAGAGCAGGTAAATACAACACTTGCAAAGCTTCAGAATAATGGAACGATTGATAATATCGTAAAGAATTATATCGGTTCGGAAGAAGAAATCGGAAATTATCCTTATGAAAGCAAGGATGTTGACCGCAGCAACGGTACATTGATTATGGGAACCAATGCAGAATTCCCGCCATATGAGTATCATGAAAATAACACAATTGTTGGTATTGATGTAGATATCATGCGTGCAGTCAGTGATGAACTAGGAATGGATTTACAGATTGAGGATATGGCATTTGATTCTATTATTGCAGCCGTGACATCAGGGAAGGTAAATATTGGTGCGTCAGGCTTTACGGTAACAGAAGAACGCAAGAAGAGTATTAATTTCTCAGATTCTTATACAACTTCGAAACAGGTTATTATTGTACGTGACAGCAGCAGTGAGGCAGCAGTAAGCTTTACAGAGAAGTTATATAATAACTTTGTAAAAGACAACCGCTATCAGTATATCTTAAAGGGATTGGGAAATACTTTAATGATTACTGTTTTTGCAGTTATTATCGGTATTGTATTAGGATTTATGATTGCCATTATTCGAACAAGTCATGACAGAAATGGCGGATTAGCGGTATTAAATGGGATTTGTAAGCTGTATCTGACCATTATGCGTGGTACGCCTGTTATGATTCAGCTTTTGATTATTTACTATGTTATTCTTGCGTCCGTAACCAATAAGATTCTGGTTGCAGCGATTGCGTTTGGTCTGAATTCAGCGGCGTATGTAGCAGAAATTGTGCGTTCCGGTATTATGTCCGTGGAAATCGGACAGTTTGAGGCTGGTCGAAGCCTTGGTCTTAATTATCGCCAGACGATGCAGTTTATTATTATTCCACAGGCAATCAAGAACATTTTGCCGGCTTTATTGAATGAGTTTATCAGTTTATTAAAGGAAACCTCTATCAGTGGTTATATCGGTCTGATGGATTTGACAAAGGGTGGCGATATCATCAGAAGTAATACGTATGAAGCATTTCTACCATTGATTGCAGTTGCAATTATTTATCTGATTCTTGTCATGCTGTTAAGCTTTGGTGCAAATAAGCTGGAAAGGAAGTTAAGAAATAATGAACGATAATATCATTCTGGAAGTGAAAAATCTTCATAAAACTTATGATAAGCAGGAAGTATTAAAGGGAATCAGTACAACTGTGAAAAAGGGTGATGTCATTGCAATTATTGGCCCATCGGGTTGTGGTAAGTCTACTTTTTTACGTTCCTTAAATCTTTTGGAGATTCCGACAGATGGTCAGATTCTATTTGAAGGAACGGATATGACGGATAAGAAAGTGGACATCAACCATGTACGCGAGAAGATTGGTATGGTATTCCAGCAGTTTAATCTGTTTCCGAATATGACGATTCGTCAGAATATTATGTTAGCGCCGGTAAAGTTAAAGTTGATGTCGCAGGAAGAGGCAGCCAGGAAAGCGGATCATCTGCTTGCAAGAATTGGTCTTGCAGACAGAGCAGAGGCGTATCCGTCACAGCTTTCCGGTGGACAAAAGCAGCGTGTTGCGATTATTCGTTCACTTGCCATGAATCCGGATATCATTTTGTTTGATGAGCCGACTTCGGCGCTTGATCCGGAAATGGTAGGCGAGGTTTTGCAGCTTATGAAGGATCTGGCACAGGAAGGCATGACGATGGTTGTTGTTACGCATGAGATGGGATTTGCAAGAGAGGTTGCCAATCGTGTTATGTTTATTAATGAAGGTGTGATTGCAGAAGAAGGAACTCCACAGGAGATTTTTGGAGCACCTAAGAGTCAGCGACTGCAGGAATTTTTGTCAAAAGTGCTGTAATCTGATTAGCGATAATGTTGTTTTTGTGGAATGTAGAACAATTTTACACGGATTTTACATAAATTTTACACAAAAATGGTAATATTTTTTACACAAAAGCGATATTATATCGTATAATTAGGTTGAATGCGATTAAATATGAGTAAGAG
>CAYUKO010000194.1:0-5282 GCA_964445375.1 uncultured Roseburia sp. | reverse complement strand
TCTGCTGCGTTAGCCTTAGCGTAGATTGTGATCTTCTTTCCGTTAACTGTGATAGAATCCTCACCGTACTCTACTGTATCAGCATATTTGTACTTACCCTGAGCTGTATCATATTTTAATAAATGAGCAAGCATTTCAGGACTTGTTAAGTCATTGATTGCTACTACTTCGTATCCTTCTGCATCGAACATCTGTCTGAATGCAAGACGACCAATACGACCAAAACCATTGATTGCTACTCTTACTGCCATGTTAATTTCCTCCTAAAATAGATAAATTAAATTATTATCCTCTTTTATCTTGTCCATTCATCTACCATAAGCAAAGCCTAAAATAAATGATTGACAAAATTTTATCAGCAAAATCATTCTACCTAATTATCCCACAAAATTCAAGACATATTTTGAAAAAAACAAAAAAACTTCTTCTGCTGTTCAAAAGGACAGGTTTGTGATACGATAAAAAAGACAGTTTTATAAGAAAGCTTGAAAATAGAAGGAGGTTTATTCAATGGCTATTAAAACAGATTTCCATCTGCATTCCAGTTTTTCCGGTGACAGCAATACTCCTATGGAAGAAATGGTGCAGAAAGCAATCAGCCTTGGTTTAACACATATCTGCTTTACCGAGCACTATGATCCCGATTATATTTATACGCATGAGGAGCCTGGCTGTTACGAGATTAACACCGATTCTTATTTATACGATTTATTGAAATTAAAGGCAAAATACAGTGATGATATCAACATCCGTTTCGGTATCGAGCTTGGACTACAGACTCATATCAAAAAGGAACTTTCCACTTATTATAAATCACATGAATTTGACTTTATCATTGGTTCTACCCACATCTGCAACCGCAAAGATCCGTATTATCCTGAATTCTTTGAGGGTAGAAGCGAGGATGAAGCGCATCACGAATATTTCGAAGCCGTTCTGGAAAGTGTGAAAAAGCTTCCTTATTTCGATGTATATGGTCATCTGGATTATGTTGTTCGTTACGGTCCAACCAAGAATGATAACTATACCTATCCTAAGCATAAGGATGTTTTCGATAAGATTCTTACTTCGCTTTTAGATCAGGAAAAGGGAATTGAGCTTAACACCGGTGGTTTCCACTACGGACTTGGACAACCTAACCCTTGTATTGATATCTTAAAGCGCTATAAGGAGCTTGGCGGTGAAATTATCACCATTGGTTCTGACGCTCACACTCCTGACCGTATCGGATATTCCTTTGATAAGGCAAGCGATATCTTAACCGAATGTGGATTTAAGTATTATACCATTTTCGAAGGACGTGTTCCTGAATATATTAAGTTGTAAAGTATGTAAAAAGGCAATTGGTTTTCATCATTCCAACTGCCTTTTTCTTTTATCTGATAATGGTTCCTCCACCATACACATAATCTTCTTTATAAAATACAACTGCCTGCCCTGGGGTTACGGCTCTTACCGGCTCATGGAAGGAACACTTTACGGTTCCATCCGGCTGTTTTTCAAGCGTACAAGGACTTCCACTATGAGAATATCTGATTTTTGCAATCACTTCTACTGGTTCCTGAATATCTTCTACTGCCATGAAATTTAATTGATTGCACAGCAGGGAATCCGTGAAAACATCCTCTGCCTCTCCAATTACCACTTCGTTTGTTTCCGGTCGGATTTGGGTAACAAAGACAGGATGTCCCATTGCAAGATTTAATCCTTTTCTCTGACCAACGGTATAGTGAATGATGCCTTTATGCTGCCCTAAGATTTTCCCATCTGTCGTCACAAAATTTCCAGGCTTTGGTACTTTATCCGCAGCTTCTTTTCTTATCACTGCCGCATAATCATTGTCCGGCACAAAGCAGATATCCTGGCTGTCTGGCTTTGCTGCCACATTAAGTCCAATTTCTTCTGCTATTTTTCTAATTTCCTCTTTCTCATAATCACCTACTGGCATGAGCGTATGTGAAAGCTGTTCCTGCGTCAGATTATACAAAGCATAGGTCTGATCCTTTTTCGCAGTTACGGAATTACGGATTACATATCTGCCATTTTCCAACTGCGTAATTCTTGCATAATGTCCTGTTGCGATATAATCAGCGCCCAAAGCAAGGCTTCTCTGTAAAAGCGCCTCCCATTTCACATAACGATTACAAAGAATACAAGGATTTGGTGTTCTTCCATGTAAATAGTCTTCAATAAATGGATTGATGACACAATTTCTGAATTCCTGTTTAAAGTTCATGACATAGTATGGAATATCAAGCCTTGCAGCCACACGCCTTGCATCATCAACTGCACTAAGCCCACAGCATCCACCATTTTCCTCCAGCACTGTCTGCTCCTCATCCTGCCATATCTGCATGGTTACACCGATTACATCATATCCCTGTTTCTTCAATAAATAAGCAGCTACGGAAGAATCCACGCCTCCGGACATGCCAACTACTACCTTCTTTGCCATTTCTTCGTTCCCTTCATTCTATCTTTATCAAACTATCTTTATCAAAATCATTCCCAAACATCATATAACAAAATGCCATGATACACCAGCAAAAAATATCTTTTATCATTTTACCATAACACAAGCCATATAATGTAGGAAGGTTTCTATCCAACAGGTGCACTATGCAAAAAAATCAACTCAAGCTTTCAAGTTATCTTAAAAATCCATTTTTATCTGGAACAATTATTCTTACCCTTGCAGGCTTTCTTACTAAAATCATCGGTTTCTTCTACAAAATATTTCTGGCTCGAATCTTCCACGAGGAAGGACTTGGCATTATCGGCTTAATCTCGCCTGTTATGATGCTGACTCATTCTCTTTGCGCTGCTGGTCTGCAAAATGCCATTACCAGATACGTTGCCGCCTGCGGACAAAGCAAAAAAGACCAAGGCTATGGATATCTTTATACTGGTATTCTGTTTTCCCTAGCCTTGTCCTCTCTTATGACATGGGGAATCTTCCACTTTGCACCCGAGATTTCGACTTACTTTCTCCACGAACAAAGATGTACTTCCTTGCTTCGTATTACCGCTCTTTCATTCCCTCTTGCCTCCTTACACACCTGCCTGAACGGCTTCTTCTATGGGAAAAAGAAAGCAGGTATCCCTGCCTTGTCCATGCTTATTGAACAGGGAGGACGTGTTTTAACGGTTTATCTCTTATATTCGCTTTCGCTAAAACAGCAAACAGAACTTCCACTTGTCGTTTCCTGTATTGGTATGTTTATGGGGGAATGTGTTTCGGCTGTTTTCTCCTGTATTGTTCTCCTGGCAGATACCGGAACGCAAAGTTTTAGTCTTTCCAAGAATTCGGTCACCTTTCAGAAATATAAAGAGCTTTTCACTCTTTCTGCGCCTTTAAGTCTGAACCGTGTCTGCATCAGTCTTTTATCTACCTTAGAAACGATTCAGCTTCCTCAGATGTTAGTAAAAAGCGGTCTTTCTTCTTCACAGGCACTGTCTTTATATGGCATTTTCTCCGGCATGGCATTTCCTCTTGTCATGTTTCCATGTGCCTTGACTGGCTCAGCTGGAAGCCTGTTGCTTCCTTATGTGTCGGAACAGCAAGCAGCCGGCAACAACAGGCGCATCCGCCAGGCAACAACACTTACCATCTTTATCTGCTTTCTGCTTGGAATCGGATTTATGATTTTTCTCTTACTGTTTGCAGATTTATTAGGAATTGTATTGTTTCAAAATGAAGATGCAGCAAAGCAGATTCGGGCACTTGCCTTTATATGTCCGTTTCTCTATCTTTCTGGCATGCTAAACAATATTCTGCACGGACTAGGCAAAACTTTTCTTACATTTCTATTCAGTTTGCTTTCCTTAGGTTGCCGTCTTTTCTTTGTTTTTTGGGCGGTTCCACAGTTTGGATTTACCGGTTACATATATGGTATTTTATGCAGCCAGGTTTTTCTTGATTTACTTTTAATCCTTGCCTTGAAACGGTATATCATATATAATTAGACTGTTTTGAATGATTATACATTTTTAGATAAATCTTAGGAGGTAACTTGGCAATGAGCTTTGAATTTATAAAGAAATTACCAACGCCTGAAGAAATCAAAGAGGAATTTCCTCTCTCTGAAAACTTGCAGGCACTGAAGCAAAATCGTGATGAAGAAATTAAAAAAGTTTTCACTGGCGAAAGCAACAAGTTTCTTGTTATTGTAGGACCTTGTTCTGCCGATAATGAAGATGCCGTTTGTGAATACGTTTCCAGACTGGCTAAGGTAAATGAAAAAGTAAAAGACAAACTGATTCTGATTCCTAGAATTTATACCAACAAACCACGTACTACCGGCGAAGGTTATAAGGGAATCATTCATCAGCCTGACCCGGAAAAAGGAACCGACTTCCTTCAGGGCTTAATCGCAATGCGTAAGATGCAGCTTCGCGCAATGGAAGAATCCGGTCTTACTGCTGCTGATGAAATGTTATATCCTGAAAACTGGGGATATGTTTCTGATATTTTATCCTATGTAGCAATTGGTGCACGTTCTGTTGAAGATCAGCAGCATAGACTTGTTGTCAGTGGTTTTGATGTTCCTTCCGGTATGAAAAACCCTACCAGCGGTGACTTGAGCGTTATGTTGAATTCTGTATATGCAGCACAGCATGCTCACCCATTTATCTATCGTGGATGGGAAGTAAACACCACCGGTAATCCTTATGCGCATACCATCTTACGTGGTGCCGTAAACAAGCATGGCAACAGCATTCCAAACTACCATTACGAAGACTTAAATCTTTTATTGGAGAAATACAACGAACGCGATTTATTGAATCCTGCCTGCATCGTTGACGCTAATCACAATAACTCCGGTAAGAAATTCGAGCAGCAGATTCGTATTGTAAAAGAAATCATGCATTCCAGAAAGTTAAATTCTGATATTCACGGACTGGTAAAGGGTGTCATGATTGAAAGCTATCTGGAAGAGGGATGCCAGAAGATTGGTGAACATATCTATGGTAAGTCTATCACCGATCCATGTCTTGGCTGGGCTGATACCGAAGAACTGCTTTATCATATTGCAGAATACGAATAAAGAATAAAAAAGCAACCACTTAAGGTTGCTTTTTTATTTCAATTCCTATCCTCTTGGATGTGCTTTCGAATAGACTTCTCTTATTCTATTATGCGTTAATGTAGCATAGACTTGTGTTGTTGAGATATCAGAATGTCCAAGCATCTCCTGAACACTTCTTAAATCCGCACCATTTTCAACAAGGTGTGCTGCAAAGGAGTGACGCAGGGTATGTGGGGTAATATCAGCCATAAT
>CAYUKO010000193.1:0-5287 GCA_964445375.1 uncultured Roseburia sp. | reverse complement strand
GAGTATTTTAACTAGACCGCACCGCCAAAAAACTGGCGGTTTACGGACGCACCATCTTTTCTTTAATATAAGGATTGCCTGTTGCTAGTGCTTTTACCTCTGCATAAGACAGTGCTGCCTCATCAATATCCTCACAGCTTCGCACTGGTGATTTACTGGTCATAATCTGCCCGATGAACTTCTGTTTATTTTCGATTACCTGCCATGAATAACTGTCAAAGGTATTTTCTGTAACATATCGATAGATTTTTACCTTTTCATTTTGGTTGCCTTGTCTTAAAATACGCCCTTCCTGCTGTTCAATGTCAGTGGGACGTACTCTACGATACTTTTTGTACCTGTAGCATACGTCCCACTAATATATGTTCCCTATGAATTTATAATAAATCTTGATTTCCTGCACTTGCTCTCCGTTAACTGTCTTAGGCTCTCCTATCGTTATCTTCTCTATCAGCCTGTTAAGAAGTGTTGCATTAAGAGTATCAATGCCTGCATACTCTTTAATCATTCTGGTAAAGTTCTCAGCATTATCAACCTTTAAATCATCTTCCTCACATTTGCCTTGAAGTCCTTTAATGGCATTCTCCAATTCTACCTGTTCCATTTCAAATTTCTTGGTCATCATCTGATAGTTTCTCTCGCTGATACTTCCGCTTATTCTGTCCTCATACAGTTTGGCAAACAGCTTATCAACTTCCGCAAGTCTTGCTCTTTTTTCTTTTAATATTTTCTTAGTAGCTTTATTTACATGATTTTTGGTTGTGCCAGCCTGTTTTAAAAGCCTTTCTATTAACTCCGTATCATCTGTCAATGCTTCTTGTGCATGTTTTCTGATATCTTCCAGAACTACTTCATAAAGCGTTCTTGCTTCAATCCAATGCGATGTACAGATTTTTTTGCCAAAGCTTTTATAGTTGTTACACATATACCCGTAATTATCAATTATGTCCTCTCTTGGGGTTCTATGCGCCTTTGAAAGTGTCATTGCATACCCACAATCCTCACACTTGATAAGTCCTGTAAAGATGTTATCAAATTGGTTCTGCTTATTAGATTTACGTCTGCTTGTAATCAGTTTCTGCACAACCTCAAAGTCCTCTGGAGCAACAATAGGCTCATGCACATTTCTTATAACCGTATAATCCTCAGGCAACACACAAAGTCGTTTCTTGCTCTTAAATGAAGCTGATACACGTTTACCCATAACAAGGTGTCCTGCATACACAGGATTCCTCAGAATGCCTCTTATACTGTTACAACTCCATGTATAACGTTTCTCATCATCTACTCCATCAAAATGTCTCTCATAACCATTCGGATTTACTGCACCTGGTCTTAAGATATGCTTTTGGTTAATCTCGTTTCGGATAGAGGATATGCCCATACCATCAAGCGCTAATTTAAAGATTACCCTCACGACAGGAGCATAACGTTCATCTACAATAAGCCTGTGATGGTCTTCCGGCAATTTCTGATACCCATAAGGGGCAGAAGTCGCAACATACATCCCGTCCATCACTCTTGCTTTTAATGCCGATTTTACCTTTCTGGAAGTGTCCTTTGCGTAGAATTCATTCATGATATTCTTGAATGGTGTAAAATCTGCTGACTCTGTAGTAACGGTATCTACTGCATCATTTATCGCAATATAACGTACCCTATGCTCTGGAAAATATACTTCAATATACACGCCTGTTTCTATGTAGTTTCGCCCTAATCTTGACAAGTCTTTTGTGATTACCGTGTCAATCTTTCCATCCTCTATTTCAGATATCATCCTCTGAAAAGCCGGTCTGTTAAAATTCGTTCCGCTATAACCATCATCAATAAAAAACTCTGTGTTATATAAGCCATTTTCCCTTGCATACCTAGAAAGCATTTCCTTTTGTGTCTGTATAGATGAACTTTCCATTTCACTACCATCATCACGTGAAAGTCTGCAATATAAAGCTGTTTTTAAGTTTGTTCTCTGTCCTGTCATAATTTATTTTTCCTCCTAAACTAAAACAAGACATCGGACTATTCAATTAACATAATTGTAGTCCGATGTCTTCCCTCTTGCAAGCCAAATATAGATATTATTTTACGATACTTTCATATTTTTCTGGATATTGTTATAAACCACATCCGTAAAGACTTCATTCATAGGCTTTGTGCCTACATATATAGGTGTTACGATTACTTTTACCTTTCCTGTTGCCTTACGCTTCTTCTCTTTTACATTTTTCATATTCCTATCCATCCCCTTCTAATCATCAATTGATATATTTCTATTCTTTCTTAATTTCTTTGGCACTGTCTGCTCTTTTACATGCGCTCTCTCTTGTACTTTAGCTTTATTTTCACCCAGCGCCTTTTTAATAGATACTGTATTTCGGGCTTTTTCCTCATTATCGAGCGTCGGATTCAGAACAGCATAATTGTCTCTGTTATAGATAATCGTTTCTATAAATGCCAAATTTACCGTTTCTTTAGCCAATTTCTTATCGAGCTCAGAGCATTGCTCATTTAATTCATCCAGCCTTGCATTCCATGCCTTTGGTGTGATTTTTCCATCCTTTCCTATCCTGCTGAATAATCCACTTCTAAGTGTTTCATATATTTCTAGCTCGCTATTATGCTTTTCATCAAAAGCCCTCTTTCTCCATCCTTTTAATTTTTCACTTTGGAGATAGCACTTTCTTACGGGAAGATACATATTTTCATAGTACTCAACAAGTTCATCTAATCTCCGAATATCTTGATTCAAGTATGCTCTTTCCGTAACATTTTTCTTATAAGTATCTTCCTGAATATCCTTAAATTTTTCTAGTTCCTCAAAAGTAGTAATGTTGCTATCATCCAGAAATATTTTTGCTTTTTCAATATCCTGCAAAGCACTTCTGTTACTTACCTTTCCAAGATAAGTGCCTGTTCTCACCGGCAAAATAAGCCTTCCAAATTTCTGTGATAACTTATCAAGAAATGAAATCACTTCATTCGTACTTTTCTTAACGGTTGTAACAATATTTTTACTAAGCAACTCTAGATATTTTTCTGCATTCTGTACTGCTTTCACAGCATCTGAAATAACTCTATTATGCTCTCTTATTGTGCGGTTCGTATCACCTATTTCTGTATGAATTCCTTTTGCTTCAAGTGCTGCAACTTTCGGACCCATATGTACCTCTGGCATAATATCAAGCCCTCGCTCCTTAAAGGAACGATAGTCCCATGTTATATTGGTATTACCTATCTTCTGATTAATATCATTTATAGTATCTGCAAGGTCTTTTCTCCATTCTGTTGCTTTCTCCCTACTATCCCAATCTGTTGTCTTTTCTGTATGCGTTTTGTATCTTCCGTTTTTCTTTCGGATACGTTCCCCATTTTCATCAAGTTCATAGACTGCACGTTGTTTTTCTCCCCATGTACCATCTTTATTTAATGGTCGCATAGTTAGCATAATGTGACAGTGAAGATTTCGCTGATGGGTTATCTTGTTTTCACTGTCATGTATGGCAAAATCACAACACATCCCCTGTGATACGAAATTTCTTTCCACATACTTTCTCATGGTATCAGTGGCAAGCTCATAGCTCCATTCATTAGGTAAACAGATACGGAAAGTACGAGCCACCTGTGCGTCTTTTCGCTTTTCAACATTCTCAATGCTATTCCATAAAACAGACCTGTCTTTCAGCTCGTCTGGTGCTCCTTCTGGTATCATAACTTCACTATGTACCAAGTCTTCACTATACTTTGGATAGAAGGTCTCACCAGTTCTCTCGCACTTCATAGTGGTTCTGCTTATGTAGGCTGACTTATCAACTGCATTTTGCCCTCTACTCCTACGCACAATATCCGCTTTCGTGCTTATTGTTTTTACTATCATGTTCCGTTATACCTCCACCCCTGATACATTGATTTCCAAACTGATTGATGGATTGATATGATAGAAAAAACTCTTAAAGAAAGGGGCAGTTGCGTTCTTTGCAACGATGGGGGAACTCTTCCCCCATACGCCACAGGCTTTTTGTGGCGTGCTGTCTGCAAGACCCCTCGGAGAGCGCACATATCACCGTTAGGTGATATATCTGTGCGCACCGAATAAATTCGGTGAATTTTACACCTCAAAAGTTCCATTGCGCTCCCCTCCATACAAAGATTTCACTTCTTCAGTTTTTGCTCCTGCCATACTTGCGTCAGACTGCTCTTTCAGGCTTTTAATTACATTTTGACATTGAATAGATTCCATTCCTGCCTTGATTACCCTATTGAGTTCCTCTTCATTGCACAGATAACATTCCGGAAAATATTTTGCAACACACCCACCCATCATGTATTTATGATGATTCTCTCTTCTTTTCTTTTCTGCAGAAGCCTTTTTCTTTGCCTCTGCTAATGCAGCTTTCTTCTGCTCTACTTCCTTAATTGCCTTTGCAACTCTTGCATTCATTTCTAATTCTGTTCTCATGACTACATTACCCTCTCTTTCTGTCTGTCCTGTTTTTGATGTACCATTCTATTCTTATTCATTTCCTCTGCTTTAGCCTTGTATAATGCTAATTGGTCTTTTATGCTTATCTTCCCATGCCGATTCTTGGTATAGCATTCCGAATTGACAAGTTCCAATGCCTTATCCTTTACCTTATAAGAATCCCTGTTAGTGATAAATCCCGTATCATCCGTTTGCCTGACTTCAATATGGTCTTTTCCCTTTTCATCCAATACAAGCCAATGAAATTTATCATCTGGCTTTGTGAAAACCTGTCCCGTATTTCCTTTGGAATACGTTTCATTAAATACAAATTCTCGCTTTTTATCATATATATCTAAAAGCTGTTCTTTGATTTTTCTATCCATTGTAATAAGCTCCTTTTTCATATTTTCTGTACAAAAATAGCAGTGCTGATTTTATTCAAACACTGCTCAAAAGAACTGCCCTTATTCGTTTCAATTTCTGCAATTTAGTTCTGTCTCCTCTCTGCCCTTACCGCTGTAAATCATCTCTCCAAAAAAACAGCAAGTCAAAAAATCTTCAACTTTCTGTTTTCTTAATTTTTTCAATTTTAGTTATATCAAATTATGGTCATGACTTCTTGAGACATTTAGTGACACATTAATTCATCACCAAATTCATTGATACTACTTTCATTGTATTTTCGATTCCTTTATCTTTCGTTAAACCCGAAACTACTCCCTCTAAATTTGGAACATAATAATATAATTAAAATCAACTTGAAGAATATGAGCTTTCATGTGAGATTAATTACTATATTTATATTTAAATTTACACTTGCTATAT
>CAYUKO010000192.1:0-5383 GCA_964445375.1 uncultured Roseburia sp. | reverse complement strand
GTATTCTTGCAGACCACAATACTTCAGGAAATATGGAGAAGCTTAAGATTAAGTTTGATAAGCTGACTTCTCATGATATTACTTTCGTTGGTATTATCCAGACTGCTCGTGCGTCAGGACTGACAAAGTTCCCAGTACCTTATGTATTAACAAACTGCCATAACTCTCTTTGTGCAGTAGGTGGAACCATTAACGAAGATGACCATATGTTTGGTCTTACTTGCGCTAAGAAGTACGGCGGAATGTACGTACCACCTCATCAGGCAGTTATTCATCAGTTTGCAAGAGAAATGCTTGCTGGTGGTGGAAAGATGATTCTTGGTTCTGACTCTCATACACGTTATGGTGCTCTTGGTACTATGGCAATGGGTGAAGGTGGACCAGAGCTTGTTAAGCAGTTATTAAATCAGACTTATGATATCAATATGCCAGGTGTTGTTGCTGTTTACTTAGAAGGAGAACCTGTTAAGGGTGTTGGTCCTCAGGACGTTGCACTTGCTATTATCGGTGCAGTATTCAAGAACGGTTACGTTAAGAATAAGGTAATGGAATTTGTAGGACCAGGTGTTGCCAGCCTTTCTGCTGATTTCCGTATCGGTATCGACGTAATGACAACAGAGACAACATGTCTTTCTTCTATCTGGCAGACAGATGATGAGATTAAGGAATTCTATGACATTCATGGAAGAAGCGCAGAATACAAGGAGTTAAATCCAGGACAGGTTGCTTACTATGATGGATGTATCAAGGTTGACTTAAGCAAGGTTAAGCCTATGATTGCTATGCCATTCCATCCAAGCAATACATATACCATTGAAGAGTTAAATGCAAATCTTATGGATATCCTGGATGACTGCGAGAAGAAGGCACTTGTAAGCCTTGATGGAGCAGTTGACTTCAAGCTTAAGGATAAAGTAAGAAATGGTAAGTTATATGTAGAACAGGGTATCATTGCAGGTTGTGCAGGTGGTGGATTCGAAAATATCTGTGCAGCAGCTGATATTTTAACAAATGCAAGCATTGGACCGGATGAATTCACATTGAGCGTATATCCTGCATCTATGCCTGTATATATGGAATTAGTAAAGAATGGTTGTGCGGCTAAGTTAATGCAGACAGGTGCTGTATTAAAGACTGCATTCTGTGGACCTTGCTTTGGTGCTGGTGATACACCTGCTAACAATGCATTTTCTATCCGTCATTCAACAAGAAACTTCCCGAATAGAGAAGGTTCTAAGCTTCAGAATGGTCAGATTGCATCTGTTGCACTTATGGATGCTCGTTCTATCGCAGCAACAGCAGCAAACAAGGGCTATCTGACACCAGCTACTGAGTTTGATGGAGACTTTACAAAGTATAAGTATTTCTTCGACAAGAAGATTTATGAGAACCGTGTATTTGATTCTAAGGGTGTTGCAGATGAAAGCGTAGAAATCAAGTTTGGTCCAAACATCAAGGATTGGCCAGCTATGGTTGAATTAACAGATAACCTCTTATTAAAGGTTGTATCTGAAATTCATGACCCTGTTACAACAACAGATGAGTTAATTCCTTCCGGTGAAACTTCATCCTTCCGTTCTAATCCACTTGGACTTGCAGAGTTTACCTTATCCAGAAAGGATCCTAACTATGTAGGACTTGCCAAGGAAGTACAGAAGGCTGAAAAGGCAAGAGAAGAGCAGTGCTGTCCAGTAGAAAAGTTCCCTGAAATCGAAGATGCTTGGATGACCATGAAGGAAATTACACCAGATGCAGACAGATATAACACAGGTATCGGAAGCACCATCTTTGCAGTTAAGCCAGGTGATGGTTCTGCACGTGAGCAGGCTGCAAGCTGCCAGAAGGTACTCGGTGGATGGGCAAATATTGCAAACGAGTATGCTACCAAGAGATATCGTTCTAATCTGATTAACTGGGGTATGCTTCCATTTATCATCAAGGAAGGCGAACTTCCATTCAAGAACTTAGATTATATCTATGTTCCGGGAATCAAGAAGGCAGTTGAAGAGAAAGCTTCTGTAATCAAGGCTTACGTGGTAGGCAAAGGACAGAAGAAGGAATTCGAGCTGACTCTTGGCGAGTTAACAGACGAAGAAAGACAGATTATCCTTAAGGGATGTCTCATCAATTACAATAGAGTATAAGAAATTATGGAGCCTCAAGAGTATGAAAATGCTTTTGGGGCTTTTTTAATTGATAGGAAATTGCGATAATGTAGTGGTAGTTAGTCAAGAATCACGAAGTGATTCTTGGGGTGATTGCCGCTGGGCAATCACTTTTTTATATTCTATTTAAGAAAAAGCAAAAATTATCCGATATATATTCTGTATGGACACGAAGTAAAATGCTATGGATGGCGTATAGGAGAGTAATATGTCTATAACATTGGTAGAGAAGAAGGATGCCCAGTCAGTCCTTCGAAGAATCCAAGGTGGACTTTCCAAATACTTCGTGACAGCAGGAGATGATACATTTGAGGAAACAAACGAATATCTGGGAGTGACCAATATTGCAGATGGCAAATCGAATATTTCATATGTTTTATATGCACAATATAGCAAACATTCAACAAAGGATAATCCGATTATAGGAATCGGGATGAATGATCAGGGAGATATCATCAGCAGGCAGGTTTACATAAATAAAGTAAATCCAAAGCATGCAACTATGCTTGAAATGTTCGCTTTATGTAGCTTTGCGGATGATAAGAACTTATATCGGGGAGAGGGTGCGAACTCTTTTCAACAGTTGAAGGGATATACGAATAATGCTGCGGCACATGGAATGTTTCAGAAGATTATCCAATACAAGGAGTTTTGCAGTAAGAAAATCGATTGGGATGATGTGATTAACGCGGTAAAGGATATTTATCTAGAGGAGGAAGCCTTTGACCAATATCAGGAATGCTTGAAATTGATGGAGTTGTTTGATTACTTCTATGAAAAATCCTTTATTGATGTATAAGAGGATAGGAAAGCGAATAATAATGAATGGTTGTAAAATAAAGGTTGACAATTGCCTACCATGTTTCTATACTATAGACAAGGTAAGCAATTGCCAACCTTTTTGCGTGACAGACAAATAGAAAAGAGGAATAGATTTATGAGTGATGAGAAGAAAGTAAAATTAACCGATGCAGAATGGAAAGTGATGACGATTCTGTGGGATAGTTCGCCTCGGACTATGATGGAGATTACGAATGCTTTAAAAGAGGAAACGGGTTGGACAAAATACACTGTGATGTCCTTTTTAAAGCGTATGGAGGAAAAGGGAGCATTGCATTACGAAGAAGGGCAGAAGGCAAAGCTCTACTATCCGGATTTAAAGCGGGAAGATGCATCTTTGCAGGAGGCAGAAGAGTTTTTGAATAAGGTATTTCATGGAAAGATTGGCCTTATGCTGAATGCGATGGTTCAGCAAAAAGCATTGTCGAAGCAGGATATTAATGAGTTATATAAGATTTTGGAGAAGGAGAATGGAGAAGATGACAGACATTAACATAGAAGCATTCATGATATCAACATTCATATCTTCGATTTTTATCTTATTAGTTGTGTTCTTCAGGATGGTTTTCAGAGGTAAGATTAGCATGCGACTGCAATATGCCTTATGGCTTTTCGTTGCAATCAACCTTTTATTGATTCCAATTCCAAAGGTGGAAAGTGTATTGTCTGTGCAGAATTTCATGGATTTGCATACCTCCAAACAGACTATGCAGGAAGTAAAGGAGCAGGAGAAAAAATCAGCAGACATTACTTTTATAACACAGCAGGGAGCATCTCAGAAAAATCAGAACAAGGAGCAAGGAATAGGGGAAAGTAAAGAGAATACGCTGAAGCAGGAAGAACCAGAGAAGGTAAAAATGACATTGACTAGCCTAGTAGCAAGGATAGCAGTTATGGGTTCTGTAATTATGCTATTATATGTTCTTTTTTGCAATCTTCGTTTTAACAGCTTTTTACATAGACAACGTATGGGCTTTGAGGGTTATTCGTCAAAGCTTCCGATTTATCTAGTGGAAGGATTGCCTTCACCGTGCCTTTATGGAAGAGCGATTTATATTACTCCAGAGGTAACGACCAATGAAAAGAAATTAAAACATGTGATTACACATGAATATTGTCATTACAGGCAGGGAGACTTACTATGGTCAGTACTTCGAAGCCTTTGTCTTATCGGTTATTGGTGGAATCCATTTGTATGGCTTGCAGCTTATCTTTCTAAGCAGGATTGCGAGCTGGCATGTGATGAAGCGGCTCTTAGACTATTAGGGGATGAGGAAAGAATACCGTATGGAGAGACTTTAATCGGTCTGATTACAGTCAAAACAAAGCCGCAGGATTATTTTTCTATAGCGACTACCATGACAGGAAGCAAGAAAAGTATGAAACAGAGAATACAAAGGATTGCAGGAAAGCAAAAGGCAGTTATTTCAGTATGCATTATATTAGTACTTTTGGTTGGAATTTGTTTTGTTAGTGTGAGTACAGCTAAGAAAGAGGATAGAAAAGTACAGAATAGTGAGGATGTGGGACAGCTTACCATGAACAGCGTGATTGCTATGTTTAAGGCAGGAAGCCTTGGGGAAGCAGACTATTTTTCTTTTGCCAATGCAGAAGTAGACAGTAAGGAAAAAGCCAAAGAATACGGCTGGTTGAATTACTATGTTAATTTCCATCTCGAATATAAAGGAGAAGGTTATCATCTGGGAGCTTCGCATAGCGTAGAGGATGATACCTTGCAGGACATGTATCTGACTAGGGAATCGGACATGGAGAGCAGGATTATTTATAGTACAGATGACGGATATACGGTGCTTGAGGATATCGAGGAATACCTGAACACTAAGATACAGATAAGTGACCTGCTTAGCATAGAGTTGCCAGAAGGATATACCTTAGGTAATTACATGGCGAATGTTGGAATTGATGGTGGTGCCTTGATTGAGCCACAAGCATATGAGGTTAAGTATGAGGACGGCTATGGCAGTGGAATCCCTGAATGGTCACATTCCGGTGCGATTTCTATCATCAGATATCCAGAGTCGTGGTTTGTATTTGAGGATGGAAAGCTGGTAGATAAGCAGACGTCTTACTGGAATCATACCTCGGAGGAAAAGATAGAGGTCTTAGAGGGGCTTGCGATGCCTGCTATTTTGTACCGTGCCAATCATGATTTGTATACAGCGTCGGAAATAGGAGAGCTGATGGAGCAGGGAATTGAGCTTTCAGAGGAGGAGCTTACGAGTGATTACTGGTATATCTATTTTGCAAGTCTGGAAAGTGAGATTGCTTATTATCTTGCTCTTGATGCGAGACAGTTCTCCAAGGAACAGGCGATTGAGATTGCAAGGAGTGTGAGATTTGCAGAAGTGACAGAAGAA
>CAYUKO010000191.1:0-5397 GCA_964445375.1 uncultured Roseburia sp. | reverse complement strand
TACTTATGTATTTGGTCTTGTATTAAAGTGGTTTACGCCTGGTGATTACGTATCGTATGAAAAAGATTTTGGAGCATTTCTTTCTTATATTATTTTTCCATGTATTGCGATTGCGATTCCAAAGATTGCAACATCAGTAAAAATGCTGAAAAGCTCTTGCGTGCAGGAAGCGAAGAAAGATTATGTCAGAACTGCTTATAGTAAAGGAAATAACACTAGTAAGGTTTTATATAGACATGTATTGCGTAATGCAATGATTCCGGTGGTAACGCTTTGGGGTATGACACTGGCAGATATGCTGGTTGGAAGTATTGTCATTGAACAGGTATTTAATGTTCCGGGAATCGGAAGAATCCTGCTTACCTCCATTTCCTATCGTGACTATCCGGTTGTGCAGACAATTATCGTATTAATTGCTGCGGTAGTGATTGTAACAAACTTCTGTGTAGATATGATTTATCAGCTGATTGATCCAAGAATCAGTGTACAGGAATCATAAGACGGGTGAATGACTATGAAGAAGAAAATATTACATCGGCCAACGCTTCTGCTTGGCGTCATAATAACATCCATTATGCTGCTTTTGACTATGGTAGGTTTCTTTTATACACCATATGACCCAACGAAAATGGACAGCAGCAGTAAGTTTGCGGGTTGTTCTCTTGCACATATTATGGGCTGTGATAATTTCGGAAGAGATATTTTTTCCAGAGTATTGCAGGGCTTGGGAAATACCTTTTTCATTGCCGTTGCAACGGTTACCATTGGTGTAGTATGTGGTATTTTGCTAGGAGCATTTACCGGATATTTTGGTGGTTGGCTGGATGAAGTACTTATGCGAATCAATGATGTCATTTTCGCTTTCCCCAGTATTTTGCTGGCATTAGTATTTATCAGTATCTTCGGAACAGGAAAGTACAATGTGGTTTTTGCCCTTGGAATCGCTTTTATTCCAAGCTTTGCCCGTATTGTCAGAAGTGAATTTATTAAATATAAGGATATGGACTATGTTAAGAGTGCACGCCTTGCAGGTGTGAGTCACTTAAGAATCATGTTTGTTCATATTTTACCGAATACAACAACCGTTTTATTATCTTCTATTATGATTGGCTTTAACAATGCGGTACTTGCAGAGGCAGGTATGAGCTATCTTGGCATCGGCGTGCAGCCACCGGATGCCAGCTTGGGAAGTATGCTGTCAGAAGCACAAAGCTATTTGTTCTCAGCACCGAATTTTGCCATTTTCCCAGGATTAATGATTATCCTGCTTGTGCTTGGCTTTTCGTTGATTGCAGATGGTCTGAAGGAGAAATAAGCGATATGGAAAATTTATTGGAGATAAAGAATTTAAACATAGAATTTCATGATCACGATATTCCTGAACGAGTGGTAAATCATTTTAATCTTACGCTTTCCAAGGGGGAAATTGTTGGTATCGTAGGAGAATCCGGTTCGGGTAAATCTATGACAGCAATGGCGATTGCAGGGCTTCTTCGAAGACATGACATGGAGAAAAAGGGAGAGATTATCTTTGAAGGTAGAGAGCTTCTTCATGCATCACGATCAGAAGTAAGAAAATATCAGGGTGATGATATTGGTATGATTTTCCAGGAGCCAATGACTTCCTTAAACCCGGTCAAGCGGATTGGATGGCAGGTTGAGGAGAGTCTTCGTATTCACAGGCCGGAAATGTCCAAGGAGGAGCGATATAAAAGAGCCATACAAAGCTTAAGAGATGTCGAATTGGATGAGCCGGAGCGGGTTTATAAGAAATATCCGCACGAGCTTTCCGGTGGTATGAGACAGCGTGTGATGATTGCTTCTGCCATGATTTGTGAACCAAAGCTTTTGATTGCGGATGAGCCTACAACAGCACTGGATGTAACGATACAGTTGCAAATTGTAAAGCTTTTACAGCGATTAAATAAGGAAAAGCAGACTTCGATTTTGTTTATTTCTCATGACTTGAGTCTGGTAAAAAAGCTTTGTGACAGAATTGTCGTTATGCATAATGGAAATATCGTTGAGACAGGAAGTACCCATGAGGTATTCTATCATCCGAAGGAAGAATACACGAAACAGTTGATTCAGGCAATACCGAAGTTAGAGAAGTTAAAGTAAACAAGCGCTTTGGTATGTACGGAGGATTGGTGTGGTAATGGATAATATTCTTGAAGTAAAGAAGTTAAACGTTTATTATACAGATAAGGGAAACTTTTGGAAGAAGAAGGAACAGAAAAAGCATGCCTTGACAGATGTGTCATTTTCCATGAAAGAGGGAGAAGTGCTCGGACTTGTCGGTGAGAGCGGTTGTGGAAAGACATCGCTTGCAAAGGCAATCCTTGGTATGCAGAAGGAAATGTATGGTGAGATAATACTTCATTGCAGTAATCCGCAGATGGTATTTCAAGATCCATATAGTTCTTTGAATCCGGCGAAGAAAATTGGCTGGATTCTGGAAGAACCCTTAAGAACAAAGAAGCTACCAAAAGAAGAACGAAAAAAGCGTGTTGACGAAATGTTGGAAAAGGTAGGTCTTGATTTAAAATGCAAGGAACACTATCCCAATGAGTTATCTGGTGGACAACGTCAAAGGATTGCGATTGCAGCAGCATTGCTCTGTGATACCAGGTTTTTGATTGCCGATGAACCAGTATCAGCACTGGACGTAACGATTCAGGCACAGATTATCAAGCTGCTGTTAAAACTTCAAAAAGAAATGGGAATTTCGATTCTTTTTATTTCCCATGACCTTAGAGTGGTTTATCAGATGTGTGACAGAGTTATGATTATGGAAAGTGGTAAGATTCTGGAACAGGGAACTGTCGAAGAGGTTTATCGCAATCCACAGACAGATTATACAAAGCTTTTATTAGAGGCAGCCAATTTAGAAGAGGATATGACAAATTCATAAACGAGGATTTGGGCAGACATGGAAGGGACTTAAGTATGATGAAACGTTTATACCCAAAAGAGTATGTGGATTCCACATATGAGATTGATTTTGAAGGATTATATAAGAAGGGATACAGGGGTGTTATCTTTGATATTGATAACACTCTGGTTCCTCATGGAGCGCCTGCCGATGAGCGGGCGATTGCTTTTTTTAAGAGATTGCATGAGCTTGGGTTTGCAACGCTTATGCTGTCTAATAACAAGGAACCGCGAGTAAAGATGTTCTGTGATGCAGTAGATGCGCCGTATATCTATAAGGCAGGCAAACCAAAAGCGGATGGCTATCGTAAGGCAATGGAGCTTATGGGAACAAAGGTAGAAAATACTTTATTTGTTGGAGATCAGATCTTTACGGATGTATGGGGAGCTAATAAGGCAGGAATCTATTCTTTTCTTGTGAAACCAATTCATCCGAAGGAAGAGATTCAGATTGTTTTAAAGCGATACCTTGAAAAGATTGTTTTATTCTGTTATAAAAGGGATAAAGAAAAATTGGATTTGGAAGGAAATGTCAATGAGAGAAATTCACGGTAAGACAAGAACAAGCGGATTGATTGGAAATCCAGTAGAACATACGATGTCGCCATTGATTCATAACTTTTTAGCAGAAGAGATGGGAATTGATATGGCATATGTTCCTTTTCATGTAGAGAAGGGACAGCTTGATGCAGCGGTTAAGGGAGCTTATGGACTGAATATTTTAGGCTGTAATGTAACGGTTCCTTATAAGAATGATGTTATAGAGAGCCTTGTAGAGTTAGATGATCTGGTCGAGAAGACTGGCTCAGTGAATACTCTGGTGCGTGTTGAGGGCGGCTATAAGGGCTATAATACGGATATCACCGGACTGCTTCGTGCGCTTACGAGCGAAGGCATTGCACTCAAGGATGAGGAAGTGATTATTCTTGGCGCAGGTGGTGTTGGACGTGCCGTTGCTTTCATGTGCGCTGTCAATGGAGCTTCAAAGGTATATTTGTTAAACAGAACCGTAGAGAAGGCACAAAGCATTGCAGATGAAGTGAATAAAAAGGTTGGAACGCAATGCGTGGAAGCGTGGTGCATGGAAGACTATGCAAAGCTGCCTGATAAGAAATATCTGGTGTTACAGGCTACAAGTGTCGGACTATATCCAAATGTGGATGATGTGGTGCTTGAGGATGAAGCTTTTTATAAAAAGGTAAAAGCAGGGTATGACCTGATCTACAACCCATGGGAGACAAAGTTCATGAAGCTGGTAAAGGCACAGGGTGGACATGCATATAATGGTTTGAAGATGTTGTTGTTCCAGGCGGTTGATGCATTTGAATTATGGAATAACTGTAAGGTATCGGATGAAAGTGCTTACAAGGCATATGAATTATTACAGCAGGCAGTAACAAAACGATAACAGGGATTAAAATACATGAAGAATATTATTTTAGTTGGATACATGGGTTGTGGTAAGACAACAGTAGGAAAGAATCTTGCAAGATTGTGTGAGCTGTCTTTTCTGGACACAGATGAATTCATTGAAAAACAGCAGGGAAGAAGTATCAGTGAAATCTTTGCTGTGGATGGAGAAGCTGCATTTCGTGATATGGAAACAGAAGTGTTAAGAGAGATGATTGCAGAAAAGAAGGAAGGCTTTATCCTTTCAACCGGGGGCGGAATGCCGGTAAGAGAAGAGAACAGAGCACTTTTAAAGCAGCTTGGAAGCGTATTTTATTTAAAGGCAGAGCCGGAAACTATTTATGAGAGAGTGAAGGGAGATACCAAACGTCCTTTGCTCCAATGTGATGATCCTTTAAGCAGGATTCGGGAAATGATTGCGCAGAGAGGCCCGGCATATGAGGATGCGGCTCATCAGGTCATCCGGGTGGATGAATATAAACAGCAGGAGATTGCTGAAATAATCAAAAAGGCAGGAAAGGCAGAGGGAATAGTATGAAATTATTAGTAATCAACGGACCAAATCTTAATTTCCTTGGAATCAGGGAGAAAGGAATCTATGGAACACAGGATTATCAGTATCTTCTTGATATGATTCAGATTAAGGCAAAGGAATCAGGCTGTAAAATAGAAACTTACCAGTCAAATCATGAAGGTGCGATTATTGACAGAATTCAGGAAGCTTATTTTGATGGCACAGAAGGCATCGTAATCAATCCGGGAGCATATACACATTATTCCTATGCGATTCGTGACGCACTTGCAAGTATTACGGTTCCGAAGGTAGAAATTCATATTTCGGATATTACGAAGCGAGAAGAGTTCCGCAAGACTTCCGTTACCAAGGATGCCTGTGATCATCAGATTTACGGACAGGGACTGGAAGGTTATATAATGGCAATTGATTATATTCTGGAACAGCAGGCTTAAAATCACTATTTATAATTAATATAAAAAATAGTTGAAATGTGAATAGTTTTGTTATAAAATGGTTTACGGATTGTAAACGTGAAA
>CAYUKO010000190.1:0-5447 GCA_964445375.1 uncultured Roseburia sp. | reverse complement strand
TTTATGCACATCTGTTCCTGTTTAGAGCTTCCATTATCCACAAGAATAATCTCATAATGAGGATAATCTGTTAATTCTACAAGAGTAGACAAGCACCTTTTCAACACTTTACTGTTATCTTTACTAGGAATGGTTATAGAAATCAGACTATTGTTAGAATTAGGATTACATAACGTTTGTATTTTTTTATTTGCATCAACACTTGCAATTTGTATTTCATTTTCAGCAAGGTTATTCCTGTTTTTTTCAGCATCATTCAATACATCTTGCATTTTGACTTCATTGGTATATAAAATCTCAGAAACGTGTCCTGCATATTTTGTCTGCTCCGCAATATCCAAAACCATTTTATAAATACTAATTTTCTGTACATCTTCTTGCTTCTTCTTCAAGAACGAAGCAAGAAGATTTCCACGAATTGCAAAAACATTTCCAAAATAAAAGAAAGAATGTAACGTATCTGGCGAATAATCCGGTTTAAACCAGGGAAAACCACGATACAACCCTGTATCTCCATACTGATATTCTTTGGCTATCTCATTCTCGCTCACATGCTCTCCATAAACTTCCTGCAAAGTACCAAGATAATCTTCATCCGCATAAGCCATCACTACCTCTTCGTGCTTTGCAAAAAAATCTACAAAGAAAACTTCCGCATCCTTATCCAGCATACCCTTTGTTCCATAAAACACAACAAACTCTGTTTCCTGCAAAAATGGTATGCTTTCCTCCACCTCAAGTCCTGCTTTATGCAAACATTCAAAAATCTTCTCCTCACACGAGAAAAAGGGAAGCTTCAAAATCTGCTTCCCTTTTATATTCTCTACTTTTGCTTCCTTTTTTCTTTGGTTTTCTCTTTCCTTCAACCATTGAAGGTACGGAGTCTGCTGTTCAAACAGACTTCTTTCATAACAGCTTATCATTCTTCAATCTCCAACTGCTTTTTGGCACTACGATACAATATCTGTCTGGAACAACCATCCTTAGCGGTAAGCCATAAATCATAGGTTCCGGCAGGTAACGAGCCTTCATAAATCCAACAACAAAAGCCTGTCATTTCTACATTTGTCTCTTCCGGTAAAATCGCCGCCACATCTTTACGATAACGCTTCATGATCGGAATTTCCCAAATGCGTCCTTCTGCATTTCTTAGCAAAAGCTTCATTTTGTATCTTGCATTATCAACACCTGGTACATACGCCCAGCCCTTTACCAAATAATATGCCTTCTTACGATTTCCTGCCTTAAGGAACTTCTCCTTACCACAATTCTCAACAACAATCATGATTGCCTGATTCATATGTTTCTCATTCGGCAGCTTCTTACCTTCCGTTACCTGATCCTGATAGCCTGTCAAATCAGCAAACTCATAGCCTTCTAACCAGCGGCACTGATATTCTGGTTCACCACTGTTCATAAGTGTACCATTAAATGGATCCTGTCGATACAACATAGGATGGCGTTTATACAGAAGATCCATTTCCTCTAATAAACGTTTTAGCTTCTTCTCATCCTGCATATCATCCCCACGACTTAAAGACTCATGATGATATAGTACAACATCATTTCGCTGCACGTTATACAATCCCTTTTCACAGAGCCTGAAACATAAATCAACATCATTATATGCTACCTTCAAGCCCTCAAACAGACCACCTAATGCAAGAAAAATATCACGCCGCATCAAAAGACACGCTGCTGTTGCACCTATCATATCGTAAATAAGCTTATTTCGCTCGTAATAATAACTCTTTGTATCTGTCATCTGCTTTAGCTTATGCCCCGGGCCGTATATGGTATTCGTAATTCCTGCATGTTGAATCAAATCCGAATTCGGATACAGCAGCTTTGCTCCAACTGCTCCGACATGCTTTAAGGATGCCTGACCTATCATTCTGGTGAGCCAGCTACCCTCAATCACTTCCATATCATCATTTAAAAGCAAGATATATTCTCCCTTGGCGCTTTTTACGCCAATATTACACATCTTGGAAAAATTGAACTCCATTGGCTGATACAAATACGTAAACTGACATTCCTCACGAAATGCTTCCAGCATCATTCTTGCCTGTGCCGTACTTCCGTTATCTACAACAATAATCTCAAAATGCTTATATTCGGTAAAACGATATATGGAACGGATACATTGCTTTAAAATATCGACATTATCCTTAGATGGAATAACGATACTAACTAGTGGATTATCCTTAACTTCAAAAATCGGATAGGAATAGCCACTCTTTTCCTCTGTTACCAGCTTTCCTTTCCAGCCACGTCTCTCCATAGCCATCTCACGAATAAAATCATAATCTGGTCCTGCTCCAATGAGATTCGTCTTATGCATAGCTGCATACTCTACTTCTTCTCTGTTTTTTCCTTTTAAATACGCATGAAACAGTATCTTTTCTATGTGACCTGCTCGCTTTTTACCGCATTCTGTAGCTTTTAAAACAAAGTCATACAGATTCATGCGCCAGTCATCCATGCCAAGCCATTTTAAATCTTTGAATGCCTTTCTTCGCACAGCAAACACATTTCCGAAATAGAGATAAGAGAATAACGTATCCGGTGACCACATAGGCTTTACCCACGGACACATTCTATGAGCAATTTCGTTGTCCGGCATCTCTTCATCCGAAAGCATCCAGATATCTTCATCACCATAAACGATATCTATATCCTGATGACTTTCAAAGTACTGCATAACCTCTTTAAATGCATTGACGCTCATCTTTCCTTCTCTGGATACAAACAGAATGATATCCTTATTCAAATCATTCAGTCGAAATGCTTCCCCACACATATCCATATAAACAACAGAAAGAGAAGGGTATGATTCCTCCTCTCCCTCCTGTTGTAATGCATGTTCTGTTTCACGAATCCACATCAAATACGGGTCACTCTGACACTTGAGCGCATTCTGATATTCCTCTATACAATTCTGATACAGCCTGTCCTGTATTGCTGACTTAATCTTTTTAATCATGCAGGCTCTCTCCCTTTCACTCTATCCTTTTCCTGTCATCCTTTAAGAAAATAATTTTCTCCACCATGGTTCATTTGCCTTTTGTATGGCAAGGTTCAACTGCGCATCCTTTTCCTGATTACTCTGAATCATCTGATGAGCCATATCCTGTGGCATTTCCACAATGCCCATTTCAAATCTTAATTCTTTTCCACCCTCACAGTTAATAATAATATTAGGGTCCTCTGTGTCAAAAATCACGGAGCGGTCATCCAGCCAATCTCCATTTGCAAAGATTTCCTCTCTTGTATATGCTTTATCATCTACACAAATTTCTTTGATTGTAACTGCACAGGAAAAAGAACACGGATCAATTCTTACTTGTTTTATGTTCTTAGGAAGCATTACCGTATGATTGGAAGAATTTCCGTTTTGTGCATTTCCTCCCAAAAAAGTAGAATTTTCTGCGCTAAAGCCTTCTCCATAATCCCAAAACAGCTGTGTTGTATATTTCAGATTACCACATGAAATGCATAGCTCAATTTCTTCCAGTGTATGCGCCGGATTTCCTATAATTTCTCTCATATCAGCTACTGCCGCACGCTGACCTGTGATAAACTTCTGAAACTCCTTCTCTTCCTCAATACCTTCTGCAATCTCGGTTTCACCAAGTCCTAAGATATCCTGATATAAAAGTTCCTCACATGCCTTTCTTGCCGGACTTCCCAGCATATAATTATAAAAGGCTCTGAATGCAATTTCCTTAGCAGGAACAAACTTCTCATAAGTCCATTCATAATCAATAACCTGCCAATTACCATCTTTTATGATAATATTACAAAAGATAAAATCAATGTTACTTACTTTGCACTCTTCACCATAAGAAAGCCAATGCATATACTCATCAATCAACGTCTTAAAGCCTTCAACATCCGCATGTTCCAGCTTATCGTCAAGTAGCTTCTCCAAAGTCACACCCTCACAGAATGGGAATGATAAATGTGCACCATTCTTAGAGCAGACATTCATCTTAACCTTTGTTCCTGCGTAACGCTTTGATAAAAGTTCATACGCCTTAGCCGTATTTAACATATGACCGTATGCTTCCTTTGTTACCGGTATCTTCTCAACATGCTTTTCACGAAAGGCATTTTCATAAATCATAGTCTTAATTGCCCAAGGGTTTGCACGGTCATTTGAGAACTTACAATAAACCTCTTCCATTTCTCTTCCAACAACAAGAAGATAAGAATTCGAGAAGAGAGGAAACTCTTCCTCTTCAATAACCTGATCAAAAGCAAGCTTCTCATCAAAAAGCAACATTCTATCCCTGTCAAAATTACGCAGATTATTCGCAAGTTCACCCTGTCCTGGCAGATAACGGTCAGAATAGATGGTTGTCGCAAATTTATAATCCGGATAAGGATAATAGAAAGAATACTGACCAATTCCTGCACTCTTAAGTATCTTCTCTAATCCTTTCTTCGTAAAGGTTCTCGCTACACCTCCATTTGGATAACCCTGGATTCCTGCAAAATAAGTTCCTACATGGTCTTCTCTGCATCCTGCCCAATACTTCATTCCAAACTTATTCTCGATTGCAATAACAAGTCTTCCCTGTTCCTTACGGTGGCGATTGCAAATCTTCATAAAATCTTCATATGGAGTGGTTCCACCAATATAAGCCTGCCCATATTCAAATACACCAATCAGGAAAACATAATCATAATCACATGGAAGATGTGGCTCAATATCTTTAAAGTTGCCAACCATAATCGTAATATTATCCTTCTCCTGATTGCGATATGCGTTCACAAGACTTCTCTTTTTGGATAAGTCAATACAGGTTACACTTCCAGCCTTTTGTGCCAGTGTTCCTGTAATAGCTCCACAACCAGATCCTATTTCCAACACTTTATCTGTTTTCTTAATCGGAAGCCAATCGATGATATTGGCTCTAAATGGCGATAAATGATAAAAAACAGGCCAATTCTTCTTCTGTTCAATAATCTCTGGAAATTCCTGTGGCTTATGTTCTTTGGCAACCGCTAACAATTCATCTTCAATTGTTCCATCTGAATAAAAATCCTCACCCGGATAATATGTCATATCCAGTGTAACATTTCCTATCTTTTCCGTCATGGAATACTCCTTATGCTTTCTTATACTGTATAATATTATCTGCTGCTTTGACATCCTCTACGGTAATGGCAGATTCCATATCATAAAAGCCTACTGTGTTCTTATCTGAGACTACTGTTACATTCAATGCATCATATAATCTATGGTAAACCTGAAAATCATTTCCATCATAACCAGTCACACCAAAGGATAACAGATATTCTCCACCCTGAAGGGACATCTTCTGTTTAAAGGTAATTTCTTTTACGGCACCTGACTTCACAGGCTCCAAAAATGCTTTTTCAAACATGGTATTCGTTCCGGTAATCTCCGTTCCCTTTGCGTTCTTAACCGTAAATGC